>JAUIHJ010000513.1 GCA_030432015.1 bacterium | reverse complement strand
ACGGCAGGTCCGGTCGTTGACATCATCGACCGGCCAAGCGGACTTCACGTTTCTCGCTCAAGCAACTATGTCCCGCGTCGACTCGCCAACGGTTGTGCACGCATGTTCGTCCCAGCTTGGAAGCCAACGGGTTGCCCGGCGGGTACTATACAATGGATGCTGCATCTTCTCCAATGTTCTTCGTAACCACCAAAAATTGGCAGCCGCGGCCGGATCGGGTGTCGCTGCGAGTGTCTTCATGTCTACGAGAAATACGAAACCATGAAAAATGTCTTCTTGGCTGCGGTGCTAACGGTCACTTTCCTGTTGGCGACCGGGGCCGAGGCCCTGGATCGTCCGAACGTTGTCTGGATCATTGCCGACGATTTAGGGCCAGAACTGGGCTGCTACGACTATCCCGATGTCGCGACACCGAATTTGGATCGACTTGCGGCGGCGGGGGTGAAATTCACACACGCCTTTTCCACTGCGCCGGTCTGCTCCGCCTCGCGAACAGCGTTTCAGACCGGGCATTATCAAACGACCGTCGGCGGGCATCATCACGACACGCGTGACAAGCCGGTGCTGCCCGCTTCGATTCCGACCGTTACTGGCTTGATGCAACAGGCTGGGTATTTTGTCTCCAACGGCCGGGGAAGCAAACTTGCGGAGAAGCGGCCCGCCAAGTCCCATTTCAACTTTGTCTACACGTCGGCGGATTTCTTTGATGGCTTCGATTGGTCACAGCGTGCCGCCGGGCAGCCGTTTTTTGCACAGGTGCAAATCAAAGAACCCCATCGGACATTCGTCAAGAGCGGACGCCCACGTCCCGCTGCACCGATTCCTCCGTACTATCCAGACCACCCGGTGACACGTGCGGATTGGGCAAATTACTTGGCCAGCATCGAAGTCTTAGATGCGAAAGTCGGAGCCGTACTCGACCGGCTCGACGACGAGGGCTTAGCCGAGAATACGCTGGTGATCTTCTTCGGTGACCACGGTCGACCGCATGTTCGCGGCAAGCAGTGGCTTTATGATGGGGGGCTCCATCTGCCCTTTATCGTTCGCTGGCCGGGGAAACTCAGACCCAATACCGTGGACCATCGACTGGTCTCGTTGCTGGACCTGATGCCAACGACCTTGGCGGCCGCCGGGGTCGATCTGCCCGATTTGCCAGGCGCGAATCTGTTCGACGCGGATTGGCAGGGGCACCAACGACTTTTCGCAGCGCGCGATCGTTGCGGCGATGCACTCGACCGAATTCGCTCGGTGAGGACGCGGCAATTCAAGTATATTCGCAATTTTCATCCGGAACTTCCTTACCTGCAGCACAGCGGTTACAAGAAGCTGGCTTACCCCGTCGAGACGTTGATGAAGGTGATGCATTCCCAGGGCCGCTGGGACGCGCCGCTAATGTCCCAGACCCGTCCGCCGGAAGAACTCTACGACCTGCGAGTGGACCCGCACGAAATGTCCAATCTCGCCGGAGTGCCCGCTTACGAGCGGACATTGACGGAATTTCGTGAGATGCTCGATCGATGGATTCAAGAGACCGGTGATCAAGGTGCCGTGGACGAAGGTGAAACCGTTGATCTGGATGCGCTCAAGAAGGAGAAGTGGGCGACCTACGAAAAAGGGATGAAACGCCGTGGACTCGATCCCATGCTATCGGATGGGGATTACTTGAAGTGGTGGAAGAAAGAGTTGGGTGTCGAGTGACGGCGATTCGCGCCGTGGCTGCAGCCGGGCCAAATGAGCTTGCTGGAACTTATTCGGCCCTCCGGCGACAAGTCGCCCCCATATAGTCACTTCACTTCGAGTATCATGTGGGACTGCGGCAGAAACCACGACTCAGATGTGTGGCCTTACCCCACTGCTCGCGCTCAATTCAATCGACTGCCTCACCACGGAGTATCCACCATGCGAAACCTCGTTCCGATTCTGATCCTTACGATGACCCCGCTCTGCAGTCTTGGCGCGGAGCCTGACGGATATCCAAAGACGATCGACCTCGACGATCAGACACATCGGCAGGTTGTGGTCGATCGGGAGTCCGGCCAGTATCTGGGACATCCAACGACATGCCTGCTCGAAGACGGCAAGACAATCTTATGTGTCTATCCCCGAGGGCACGGTCGCGGTGCCATCGTTTACAAACGGAGCACCGATGGCGGTCTGACGTGGAGTGAGCGATTGCCGACCCCGGCCAGTTGGGCGACCTCCAAGGAGGTGCCAACGCTCCACCGGGTCGTCGGCCCTGACGGCACCAAGCGCATTATCATGTGGTCCGGGTTGTATCCAGCGCGACTCGCAGTGACCGAGGACGACGGTGCCAATTGGAGCGAGCTCGAACCGGCAGGCGACTGGGGGGGAATCGTTGTCATGGGCTTTGTCGAAGCGCTCAAGACCGGCAAGGGGCATTATCTGGCCATGTTCCACGACGATGGTCGATTCTTCACCAAGAATGGCAAGAAGGTTCCAACATTCAAACTCTTCAAAACGTTCTCGCAGGATGGTGGCTTGACATGGTCTCAGCCCGAAGTGGTCTATCAGTCGGCCGACGTCAACTTGTGTGAACCGGGCTGCATCCGCTCGCCAGACGGCAAGACGCTGGCTGTCCTGTTGCGCGAAAACGCCAGACGCAAAAATTCGCATGTGATCTTCTCCAGCGACGAGGGGAAGACGTGGTCCGAGCCGCGTGAAGTTCCGCTCGCCCTGACCGGCGACCGGCACACGGGGAAGTATGGCCCCGACGGTCGGCTGTTCATCAGCTTCCGGTGCATCTCTCCGTCATCTCGCCGTGCCGGGCGGCCATTCGAGGGCGATTGGGTGGGATGGGTTGGTACGTGGGATGATCTCGTCAAGGGTGGAAATGGGCAGTATTCAGTTCGCTTGAAGGATAACACGAAGGGTTACGACACCACGTATCCTGGTGTGGAAGTTTTGCCTGACGACACGTTCGTCATCACTACCTACGGTCATTGGGCGGAGGGCGAAGCGCCGTACATCCTGAGCGTCCGTTTTAGGCTGGACGAGCTTGATGCGCTGGCCAAGTAGCCCTGCACAGTTGTCGGCCGTCGTGCCCGGTTCGTCCGGGTCCAGCGTTGCGGTGCCGCGGTTACAATGCAGAAATGACGTGGCACATCGTCACGCACGAGGATTTCTGCGCCGCGCGGCAAGTTCGCACGCACAAGCATCACGGAGTTCGCGAAGTGTCTGCAGGGTGCATGGGCGAGCGAGGATTCGAGCGTTCTACTCAAAGCAGGTGCACAATCTCGCGAAAACCTGACGGCCGCCCTCCCCTGCTCCCTCGTCAAAGCAAAGGTCACAAAATCATGAGTCGCACGATCGAACTCGCCGATGCCAGGGACGCATTTCGGCGTGACGGATTTGTATCGTTTGCTGGGTTCCTCGCGCCCGACGCCTTAACGGAACTTCAAGCCAACGTCGTGCGCTTCATTCGCGATGTGCTCCCGCAGTTACCACGTGAGCATGTTTTTTACGAAGACCGCGACGATCCCGCGACATTGAAGCAGATTCAGCAGATGGGAGTTCACGATCCATATTTTAATAAGTGGTTGAGTGCAGGGCCGATCCGTGACTTAGCGGAATCATTGCTTGATGGCCCCGTCGTCCCGCAGAATCTGCAATATTTCAACAAGCCGCCCGGAATTGGGAAGCCGACCCCAGCTCATCAGGACGGCTTCTATTTTATGCTCGATCCGTGCGCCGCGGTCACGATGTGGCTCGCTTTGGATAAGGTCGATCCGGAGAACGGCTGCGTACGGTATCTGCCCGGTTCGCACCTGACAGGCATGCGGGCCCACGGCCGCACTACGACGCTGGGATTTTCGCAGGGGATAACGGATTATCCAACGACGGAAGACCAGGCTGCCGAGGTTGCCATGCATGCGAGTCCTGGTGACTTGCTGGTCCATCACGCGATGACCGTTCATCGTGCCGATGGCAACTCAACCGCCGGCCGCGCGCGCCGGGCGCTCGGTTTCATCTACTTTTCCGTAGGAGCGCGGCAGGACCAAGCCGCGCACCGTGTGTATCAAGAGCGACTCAAACGGGAGATGGCCGACGCCAAGATGATCTAAGGAAGGGCAGTTCGGCTTCGATTCTTTCAGCGTAAATTGGGATTCGGCAGGGCCTCATCACATCTCAGTGGCGGTGCGGCCGGCTTCCGAACATGAATTGCAAACAACGTATTCGAGGCCGATCTCGGCTTCGTACTAACTCTACAAGCAGGAGAAGCAAATGAACCACCGTCTTTGTTGGCTGATTCGAGTATCGTGCGTGTTCTTCGCTGGTCTCGCCCAGGCCGCGGAACCGCTGGCAGATTCAGCGGTCCCGTCATCCGGTTCCGCACCGGTCCGATATCAGGGGACGGAGTCGCTGGCCAAAGGCAAGCACTTGGTCTTCATCGCCAGTGACCACGAGTACCGAGGTGAAGAGACGCTACCTGCGCTGGCACGCATCCTGGCCAAGCATCACGGGTTCGACTGCACCGTGTTATTTGGTGTGGATGAGAATGGTGAGATTAAGGCGGGCGAGTCGAACATTCCGGGCTTGGAGGCGCTCGACAGCGCCGATGGAATGGTGATGTTTACACGGTTCCAGGCGCTACCTGACGACCAGATGAAGCATATTGACGCTTATCTCAAGCGTGGCGGGCCTGTGATGGGGCTGCGTACGTCAACTCACGGCTTCAAGTATGGCAACAAGGACAGCATTTATGCCAAGTATGACTTTCAGTCGCAGGTAAGTGGCTACGAGAAAGGTTTCGGCCATCAGGTGCTGGGGCAGACCTGGGTCGGCCACTACGGGCGAAACCATAAGCAGAGTACTCGGATCACGATCATTCCGGACCAAGCTCAGCATCCCATTCTGACCGGGGTGGGCAAGATGCATGTTCAAAGTGGAGGTTACAACGCCGAGCCGCAGCCTGACTGGAATATTCTTACGATGGCCCAGCCACTGATGAGTATGGAAAGAGATGGCGAACCGGATGCCTCGAAGCCGCCAATGGCGTCCGAATGGACCCGAGAGTACACAGCCGCCAATGGCCAGAAAGGGCGCGTTTTCACTTCGCTGTACGGCGCCTCCGAGGATATTTTAAACGCGGGCTATCGCCGGATGCTGGTCAATGCCGCCTATTGGATGCTGGGGCTCGAAGATCAGATTGTGGCGGATTCGCCGATCGATTTTGTCGGCAAGTACCAGCCCAATACGTTCCGTGGAGGCGGTTATGCCCGGGGAGTAAAGCCAGAGGTTTATTGCGGTTTTGAGAGCCCGATCCCCGCCAACCATACCACGTCGTCGCCGAAGAAGAAGAGGTAGCGCGCCGCGCAGGCAGGCCGAAGCACTCAGAGCTAACCAGCATTTCAAGGCTGCGTTATCATCGGCCGCGTCTGGACCCGGCTGTAACGTTGAAATACCCTGGTTCACACAGATGTGGACCTTTTCGTGGCCCTCTGCGATATTAATGAATCCGCCGAGAGACGGACCAGGCAGCTCGGCGAACCGAAGAATTCGCCCATGAAGACTCCAGCAATGCAGGTTGCGGCGAGCTCTCTCGGTTTCCCGCCCTCGATCTTACCCAGCACTTTGCGAGACCCAGACGATGACGATGCAAAACCGTTCGCGACGTGATTTCTTGAAGACTTCAACTGTGGTCGCCGGTGGATATTGGCTGGGGGGCACATCAATCGTGCGGGCGGCCGGCCCCAACGATAAGCTCAATGTTGCATGTATTGGGGTGGGCGGGCGCGGTTCGGCGAATGTGAACGGCGTCAAGGGCGAGAACATTGTCGCGATGTGCGATGTCGACGAGAGCAAAGCGGGGGCGCGATTTCAGCAGTTTGACAAAGCCAGGAAATTCCAGGACTTCCGTGTGATGCTCGACAAGCTTGACAAGCAGATCGACGCGGTGGTCATCAGCACGCCCGACCACACGCACTTTCATCCTGCTCGCCAGGCGATGTTGATGGGCAAGCATGTGTATTGCGAAAAGCCGCTGGCGCACTCGGCCTGGGAGATTCGCGAACTCACCAAGCTGGCCAAGAAGATGGACGTTGCCACGCAGCTTGGCAACCAGCGCCACGCCAACCCAGGCATGGCCCGCACCGTCGAGGCCGTGCGTTCCGGGATGATTGGCGAGGTCTCGGAAGTTTACTGCGCGATTGGTGGATCGCGCGGC
>JAUIHJ010000512.1 GCA_030432015.1 bacterium | reverse complement strand
CCCCAATGGCATTCCGTCCCGATTTCTCGTACAGATCCTGCTGCAGCTCAAGAGCGCCGGCATTGTGGGCAGCACCCGCGGCGCGGCAGGAGGCTATCAACTGATGAAAGATCCCAGTGAGATCACCTTGGCTGACGTGATGGCGGCCAGCGAGGGTCAGATCTCAGATCCGGTCAGTAGCGCCGGACACCAGACCGCCGCCACCCGTTCGCTCTTTGCGGCTTGGAATGAACTGGCGGCGGCTGAGAGAAAACTGCTGGAGTCGATCACGTTCGCACAACTGGCCGAGCGCGCGACGAGTCAGGCCAGCAACATGTATTACATTTGATGGAACGCACTTAGGCTAACGCATCATGGTCTGCCGTTGAGCAGTTTCGATCAACAGCCGGTGCAGACGACGTTCGTCCTGATTGTGCCGCTCCAGCAATTGCAATTCGTGCTGGGAGTTCTGCAGCGACAATTCCGCTCGCAACAGTTCTAACCGCAGGATCTCGGTCGTGGTGAACAGCCCTTCCGCATAGCGAAACCGATCGGTCTCCTTGACCCGCCGGCGCAAGGAGTCAACGCACGCTTCCTGCAGTTTGATCTCGTTCTGCAATTGCCGCATCCGCAGCGGATAGTCGACGCGTTCGTACAACTTGAACCGCAACCGCGCGATCTCCACGGACCGAGCGGCTTGGCTCACAGAATCCTCTGGGGTCGCGGCAAAAGCGGCCGAAACAACCATTCCGGCGGCCAACAGACTGGCAGCCATCAACCAACGCGGGTTCATTCGAAATGCGATCACGGTGATCTCCGAAGGGGGAAAGCGGAGACAAGAGAGGAGCAGGGGACGATAAGATCCAGCCTAGTCCAGATCGCCAAAAGTTCAATTGCGAACTGCGCAGCGCGGCGGCTGCAAGAAAAGGCTAGACGTCCACCCAGCAACCCGTTTCACCGCTCGTGACGATCGCTTCGATCACTTTCATATTCGACACCGCGTCGCCAATGGGCGTCGGCACGGGAGTGTCGTCCAGGATTGCTTGCGCAAACAGGTCACCCTGTATCGTGTACTGATTACAGGCCGCCAACGTCAGCTCCTCGGTGGCTTCATGGGTCCGATGATGCCACAACTTGCATGGTCGGTCCGGCGGGGCGTTGAAAGGGATTTCGATTTCGACGCGGCCCCGGTCACCGAACAGATTGACCCGCTGATACGGCGTCATCTGTGTCGAACAGGTAAACGTGGACGTTAGGCCGCCAAAATCAAGGACCACCGAAGCCCGGCGGTCCGTCTTGAAATTCGGATCTTGATCAAGGCAACCGATGACCCGCCGGGGCTCGGACTCGAACATGAAACGTGACACGGAAATCGGATAGCAACCAATATCCATGAGGCCGCCGCCGCCGATCTCCGCCATGTTACGAATGTTATTGGCGTCGTCGTTAAAGTAGCTGAAGGCAGACTGAATCGTCAGTAATTGCCCGATGCCGCCTGCGCGGACAATCTCGCGGGCGCGTTGCCACTGAGGATGATGGCGATACATGAACGCCTCCATCAATTTCAGTGTTGGATGCTGGTCACCGGCGTCCACTAACTGCTGCCCCTCGGCCGACGAGAGGCCGATCGGCTTCTCACACAGTACATGCTTGCCCGCTTGCAAGGCCCGGATTGACCACGGGACGTGTAAGTGATTCGGCAGCGGATTGTAAATCGCATCGATGTTTGGATCGGCGAGCAATTCTTCATAACTACCGTACGCCTGAGGAATGCCAAGCTGTCCGGCGACCGTGGTGGCGGTTTCCAGCGACCGTGATGCGATGGCCGCAACCTGGCACAGGCGGCCCTGCTGCATTGCCGGGATAACCTTTTCGGTCCCGATTTTTGCCGTGCTTAGAATTCCCCAACGAATGCGTGCCATGATCTCGGTCCCGTCTCTTGTCTACGCAAGTGTGGTGTGGTCGCAATCGCTCGTCGCTCAGCCCAGCAGTTCGGAAATTGGTTTCCCGTGGTCGACAATCGGCGTGGGGCGACCGTTGAAATCTTCAATCAATGTGTTCGAAGCATCGATGCCCAGGTGGTGATAGATCGTAGCCAGGAAGTCACCCGCGCTGCAACGCCGCTCGACCGCGTCCTCGCCGCGTTTGTCGGTGGCGCCAATAACTTGTCCCGTCTGAATCCCGCCGCCTGCCCACAGATTGGAAAAGGCCCGCGGCCAATGATCACGCCCGGGTTGCTTGGTGCCAGCCGGAGCACTCGCGTTGCCTGCACCGGTGCTCGGGGAATGGCTGATCTTGGGCGTCCGACCGAATTCGCCGGTCACCACCACCAACACGCGTTTGTCGAGCCCTCGTTCATAAATGTCTTCGATCAGTGCTGAGACAGCCTGGTCGTACGCTTCGGCGCGAAAACGCAAAGCATCAAAAACATGATGGTTGACGGCATGGTCGTCCCAGTTCTGCACGCGACCACAGAGCGGTCCGCGGAGGCTGCTCGTCAACACTTCGACACCCGCCTCGATCAGCCGGCGAGCGAGCAGCAGTTGCTGTCCCCACGTGTTGCGACCATATCGGTCGCGCGTGCGGTCGTCTTCCTGGCTCAAGTCAAACGCGACCTTGGTCCGGGGGTTGGTCAACAAAGTCATGGCCTGGGTTTCGAATTCGTCGAGCGCCCCCAGCTCGCCCTGCTGGTCGAAGGCGCGTTCCAGCGTGTCAAGCTTCTGGCGCAGCGTGGCACGACGTCCCAAGCGTTTGATTTCATGCTGATCCGTGAGACCGATGTTGGGAACCACGAAGTTGGGCGAACTTGGGTCGCCGGTGACGGAAAACGGTGAATAGGCGTCGCCCAGGTAAGCGGGCCCGTTGTACGACGTCGGCGGGTTCACCCCGACATAGGCTGGCAGCGGATTGGTCCTGGGACCCTCCAAGGAACGCAGGTAGTTGGTCACCGACATCCAATCGGGGAGCCGCGGCTTTGGCTTGTCCCGCGTGTCCGAGTCGCCCGAAAGCATCTGCATCGAACCGGCCGGGTGTCCGCCAGCGCCCTGGTACATGCTGCGGAGAATCGTGAACTTGTCGGCGATTTGCGCCTGACGCGGGAGTAGCTCCGTAAATCGCATTCCGGCCACTTTGGTCGGAATCGTACTGAAGGGGCCACGGTATTCGCTGCCGGCCTGAGGCTTGGGATCGTAGGTGTCGATATGCGAGCAGCCGCCAGGCTTCCAAACCATGATGACGGCCGTCTTTTCACGCTCGCCCGGGGCAGGGGCGTCGCCACTGGTGGGGCTCGCAGCCTGCAGCCGCATGATGCCAGGCAAGCTGAGACTTGCGAATCCAGCCAGTCCCAACCGCATGAAACTGCGGCGGCTGCCAGGGCCAACGCCCCTTGGTCCGGGACAACACCAGGGCGAGGATGTGCTGGGTGATGCGCTCATTTTGATTCCGCGGGTTGGATGCGAATGGCAATGGGTTGTGACACAATAATATCGACAATGTCCTTGGGCTGCGCTTGTTTTTTCGCCGCTTGCAACCGTTTCTCGGCGGCAGCCAGCGTGGCATCGGCAGCCGCTTTCTGCTTGGCCAACTCGGCCGCGGCCTGCTCAAGTTCCGACTTCTGATCCGACGCCGCAGCCGCCGCCTGGTCGCTGGCCTGTTGGGCGGCCTGAGCCGCTTTGGTCGCTTGCTGCTGGGCGCGCTGATGGGCCAGTTCGGCCTGCAAGACCGCGTCGGGATTAGAACGATACTTCGCGACGGCGCTGCCGTAGAACGCAATCAAGTAATCGCCCGGTGGTGTTTTCAATGCGGCCAGATTAAGGACCGCCTCGGACTGATCCGCACTCAGGGGCACATCAAACTTGGGCGTGCCCTCGAAGCCGGCACCAAAAGCCCGCAGCCCCATCGAACTGCCCGAGAATTCTTCGCGACGAACGTGCGCCAGTGGAATCTTCAGGGTCTCGCCGGCAGTTGCCTCCCAAACTTTGCTCTCGGCCGCGGCCAGCGAAATCGGTGCAAATTCTGATGCTCCCACCGACACCGGGATATCCGCTAGCAAGCGAGGTGCTGGAATCTCAGACCAGGCATTGGGGACCGGCCAGGCCATCGAGGCCGTCTGGCAGGGGCGAATCACCTCGACACCGTCGACCTCGGCGCGCCCGACGAAACGCGCGATCGCCAACCCGCGCGGCGCATCCTGCTCGGCGGTCAGCAACATTATACCGCGAGACTGACCAGCCGGGATCTTCAGCCCGGCGGCGGTCACTCCCGCTGGCAAGTTCTCCATCGCCAATTCAATTTCACCCGCAAAGCCGTCGCGTCGAACCGCGACCACTTCCCAGGCGATGGTCGATCCACCACGCAGGGCAATCGGCTTGGACAGGGCGTTGCGGTCGCCGTTACGCAGTTCCATGTGCAAGGCCCAGGCGACCAGCGCGAAATCAGGCGCCGCTTTGCGAATGATCAAGCGGTAAACGTTGCGAGGATCGTTGCGGGTACCACCAAACAGGTCAGACAACTGCAGGCGATAACGTCCGCCTTCCTTGATCTCGACTTTGCCAAGAATGTCTGATGAGCCCGCGTTGTACGGCGGACCGTCATAGGCGTACGCATTGCTGGATCGTTTGACCGGGCTGGCGATATCCGTCAACTCGGCGACATCGGTCAACGTCTCCGCCTCCCCTTCCCCGCTGACGCGTTGGACAATGATCGCGGGATCGGTGGGCCGGCCGAGCCGCTCGGAAGCGACCTCCACCCACCAGACATCGCCCTGCGAGGCGGTAAACTCGAAGGTATCCACATCCGCCGCGGGATAGAAACTTCCGCCAATGTCGCAGGGCAACGAAATCGTCTGGGCCTGAGCGTGCTGATTGTTCGGTTCAAGCTCTTGTTCCGCCGGCGCTGGCGGGAGCCCCGCAGGGGGCCAAGAGAAAGAACTCACTGATCGGGTACTCGGTAATCGCGTGACCGGAGCATCGGCAGTGACCGCCTGGACGGCCAACCGATAGAAACACTCTGGACCGCCCTTAAACGTCAGCTCGTGCACTTTGATGAGATACACTCCATCTTCCGGGACGGTGAAGTCGAGTGCCCCGCCCCGCCGCTCGACCACCAGATCGCGTCCCTGCTGGTCGGCAATAATCAGCACGGGGTTCATTTTGGAATCGATGCCTTTGGCCGCACAATCGACGATGATCCGTTGGCCTTGCGTTGCGTTGAACGAGTAGTGGTTTGCCGCACGGACGGGCAATGTCGCATTACAGATCGAATCGACCTCCAGCGGCAACGCAGAATCGACCGATGGGCTCGGCTGCCGTTGCGTGACTTCGGGCAACGCACCAACGGTAAAGGCCCGTGCCGATGAAATCCCCAGTCGCGACATGACGCGTGCTTCGTGAATGCCGACCGGACAATCGTCAGCAATCGTGACCACAAACGTATTGGGCACCGGTTTTCCATCGTCCTGCTTGGGTCTGGCAGTGATGGCCGGGCTGGAGAACAACAGCTGGTCGACGTCATCGATCGATTCACCGGAAATCACAACTTCCGCTTCCGTGCCAACTTGCCCGCCCATCGGCATCGTCGTTAGCAAGCGGGGCGCGGGCAGGCAAACCGATTGGGCCGAAGCCATCGAAACGCCGCCGGCGGCAGCGACCGTCAAGAGCAAGGCGTGGAGGACAAGACGCTGATAGAAGTGAGACATGCGGTGCCACATTCGTTGGTTCCGATTTCGAGTTACCCTGCCAGCCCAGGGATGCGTGGGACGTTAATGATTGAACAAGAATTCCTTGGTGTTGATCAGCGCCCAGAGCAGATCCTGAAAATTCTCGCGCGTCGCCTGCGCCTGCCCGATGGGTTTACCGGCCGCATCGGTGCGTGCTTCGGCCAGGTAGTCAACGGCCGTCTTGAGCTCCTCTGGCCGCGGCTGACGCGAAAACGCGGCCATGTACAACTCAGCGACCTTCTCCGCGGCCGGCACTTCCTCTTTCGATAATCGGTCGGCACGACCGTTGCCCGTCGCCAGCTTCGCCTTGATATCCGCGGCGTTGATCAAGTGCAAACTCTGCGCGAGACTGGCGGATTGGACGCGTTCACACTCGCAGACGCTGGTACTCTCCGGCCGGCCGAAGACGCGCAGGAATGGCGAAGATCGATTGTAGCTGTTGTCGGGCAATGCAATCGCCCGGGTTCCCTCGGGTAAGTTGGCAAACGT
>JAUIHJ010000511.1 GCA_030432015.1 bacterium | reverse complement strand
AATCTCTTGGCCCAAGTAGTCCAACAGCGCGGGATGGGTGGGCGAATTGTGCGGTCCCATGTCATCGATCGGCTTGGTGAATCCAAACCCCATGAAATGGGCCCAATAACGATTGACGAGCATCTTGTCGACGTATTCGGACTTCAACATCAACTTGCCCAACTCGTCGCGGCGGTCGACCTCCTGGACATAACCACTTCGCTCGATTGTGGTTCCATCCACGAACACAGGATAGGCGACCTTTAGCAGGCCATTGCGAAGCTCGTAATAAATCTCGGCTTCCGAGACATCATCCCCCTCGCCCGCGAAATCCTGGTTCACCAGCTCCGAGCCAACCACGTCACGTGTTCCTTCAGCGTATTGCCGCAAGGCCTTTGACTGACGGAAGAAGGCGTTGAACTCCCAGAACTTTTGCTGCTTCCACTCGTTGAATGGATGGTTGTGGCACTGGGTGCACTGAACCTGCAATCCCATGAAGATCTTGGCCGTCGCCGCCGTGGCCAGCGTGGCGTTTTCTTCGTTGACCTTCATCGCCAAGAAATTCACCGCGCCGTTGAAATTGTCCGCGCCGGGCCGATTGCTTCCCTTGGCCGTGACAAGTTCCAAGACCATGCGGTCGTACGGCTTGTTACGCGCGAACGAATCACGCAGGTACTTCTGCATCCCCACGCGATCGGTCAACGAATTCCGCTCGGTGCCGCCGCTTCGCCCAATCAAGACATTGGTCCAGATGGTCGTCCAATTTCGAGCGTACTCTTCGGTGTAGATTTCGTCGTACAGCAACTTGCTGACTAGTTTTGCCTTCTTATCCGAGTCGCGGCTGGACGTAAACGCTTCCAGTTCTTCCACGCTGGGTACTCGGCCCAACACGTCGAGATACACCCGACGGCACCATTCGCCATCGGTCGCTCGCGGCGAGGGGCTGATTTGATATTCCTTCCACTGATTGCGAATCTCGGCGTCAATGAATGCCACCTGCGGAATCGTCGCATCGTCCTTGTCGCGTGGTGCCGCCGAAACGGACACACCCCCCGACGCTCCAACGACCCACGACACGATGACACCTGCCAGGAGCCCAACCATCGCCCGCAAACGGGAACGGGGTGATCCAACGTGGTGTGCCATCTTGCTTCTCCCTTGATTTTGCAAACGCGTTTCAGAACAACTTCAGAATCCAGAGTTGGAAACTCTAACGGCATTATTGCCAGTGGCGGCCAGCCGGAACGACACCGGCATGCCAAGACTTCAGTGTGGCAATTCCCAGGCGGAATCGCCGCACGTGACCCTTAGATCGCAAAACGGGCTCAAAAGTACCCGAAAATTCTGACCAATTTCCCGGTCGCCCGTGTTCGTCATTTAATTGGCGCGGCGGCTACTCAGCTGTTCATCCTAACGAGCCCGCAATGATCGCGTCAATGTTGTCCATGGCCGCCGAAAACCTGAATAATTCGGCAGCCACGGCACAAAATGGGGTGTAGCGTTTTGAACCATCTTGCTTCAAATCGACGCAGCAAAAAAAACAGGCGAGCTGGGAAGGCGACCTATCCGTCGTCTCCCCAACTCGCCAAAACTCTTCGCACGACAGCCGAAAACGCTGTTCCATCCGTCCAAGAATGCCGTGGTCCGCACCCTGAAGAGACACGAAAGTCCCAACAAAGAAACGGCTTAGGTGACGCGGTTCACGTTACCACCGGCGCCGCATTGCAAATCTGATTCACCGTGCGACGTTCTTCTCTGATCCGGCCCCGCGGTTTCACACGTGGCAGGCCTTCATGCCGGAAAACATAACAAGCAAACAACATGCCAATCATGCGAACGCCGGATATTCCATCCACCGCATTTGTGTTTTCCGAACGGTGCGATTTGTAACCCGACGCGTCCGTTTTCGATCTGCGGCGATTCCCCAAGTTGCCGAACCAAGGGGCCTGGAAAGCCCAGCACCGAGACGCGCCGTTTCACCGGTTCTTCCCCATCCGCCGGTAAAACACGCACAGCAGGCTGACCATGACCATCAGGAGCATCGGTGAGGCCAACGTGAAGAGGATGAAAGCCAATTGGCTCTCGCGTCCGCCCCGCAAGTATTGCACAAAATAATATCCGCCTGCCGCCATGACGCTGCACACGAACATCACCATCAGCAAGCCCGCCATGCCGAATTTTGGCTGCCAGGGACGCGGGACATCGGATTTCTTGGGAAGGTCCGCCATGGGTTCTTGTTTCACGAAAGATGGCCGAGTTGCTCGATCATTTCGGCCTGCGAGAGCGACCGATCCAGGGGCAAAATCAGGTAGCAGGCCCGTCGTCCACAGCAGTCCAATATGATCTGCTTGTCGTTGGGCACACTGAAGCCGTGCAGGCACGGCTCATGGCCGTGGATTAGCACGTCGGCCCCCACCAGCGTGGCGAAGGCCCGCGCATTTTGCGCACGGAAATCTCTCCCCCAAACAAGCCGAAACACGGATCCGGCGGGAACAAAATCCTCGTCACACCAGGGACGCTCGAAGATCTCCATTTCGAAACCGTCACGATCCACATTTTCCGGGGCGCTGTGGCAGATGAAGACTCGGGTGTCCAATTTCACCGCCAGCGGACAGCTGGCGATAAAGCGAATGTAAGCCTCGCGTACTCGCTCGGTCGCATCTCCATACAGCTCGCGCATGCCACATCGGAACAACACGTTCAGCATCCGATTCGCTTTGGTGATCGGAAAATTGGTCATTTCTGCCAATTCGTGATTGCTGATCAGGAAATGAAACCGATCCGGGTAGTCGGCTTTGAGCTGGATCACGTCCTCCAGCAGCAGGTGCGACATGCAGCCCGCCTCTGACGGATAGAGGGGTCCGCCATGACAGACCTCTTGCATAATCAAGTGACGTCGCGGATGCGCACCGAGATCGGCGATGCGCAGCAAACGCTCGAAATTGACCCGGTGGCCATGCAGATCCGCCACGACCATCACGTCGTCCGCAGTGGCCGCATCAAGCGCGATAACGTTTCCGCGCCTTGATGGTGTCGCAAGATTCGCCGCTGCCGCCTTCGCACAAGTCGCACTGACCTGATCGACGATTTCGCAAGATACCGTCATGCGACCAGCTTATCAGGTGCCAGCTGCACGGTCCACCAGCACTCACCCCCCCTGCACAAGCGGGAACCCGCCGGCGAGACGGGCTGACCAGATCCGCGAGCCATCCAACGCAGCATGTCGCAGCGGTTGTCGGATCTGGTCCGATTTGTTGAATTCTGCCGGTTTTGCCGCCGATGATGATTGATACCAACGGCCAAGCTGACGAGGACGTTCCGAACCCGCACTTTGTGGAACGTCTTCTCGCGCGGTTTCTCGACCCAGGTTCTTGTAAAGGAAGACAACATGAGGAAGGCACTCTTCGCCTTGACGGCGGTGGCGATGTTGGCGGCCACCGGCTGCCATTACAATCTGGCCAAGAACGGCTGCAGCGACTGTGGTGGTGGACACGCCGGAGGTGGACATCACGGTGGTGCGTTGGCCGGGGGTGGGCTCGCAGGCGGGCTGGGCGGCGGCGGATACGCGGGCGCTCACGGGGCCCCGCAGTTTGTCGCCCCGGTGCCTCACGGCGCAGTCAATCAACTCAACAATCCTGGTAATGGCGGGCCGCCAAGCCCGACGGTCGGCTACCCTTACTATTCCGTCCGGGCACCGCGCGACTTCCTGGCGCCCAATCCACCCTCGATCGGCTACTAGGCCACCCGGCTGCCATCCTCAAATGCCTGTTTGTTTTTTTCTGAATCGCCGATATCCTGTTGGGATACGGATGTTCAGGTCATTGCTCGAACAGACACGGATGGGAGCCAGCGATGGGAATGCAGGCCTTTGTTGACTATTTGGAGCGGCGTTTTTCCACCCAGATCGCCTCTCGTACGGTGCTGGAAGACTCGCCGGGCGACTTCGTCGACTTGCCTGCGGAACTCGCTCCATCACTGGCTGCTGCCCTGCGTGGTGACGGGATCGACCAGATTTATGCGCATCAGGCCGAGGCGTTCGAGTCGATTCGTAAACCTGCCGACACCGTGCTGGTCTCCAAGACGGCCAGCGGTAAGACGCTCTCGTTCTTGCTGCCGATCTTGCATGAGTATTTGCAGGCCGATGCGCCTTTCGGTGTGATGCTGCTCTATCCCACCAAGGCCCTTTCTCGAGACCAGGAAGGAACGCTCGGAAAACTCCTCAAGGCCAGCGGCACCGACGTGCGTCTAGGCACGTTTGACGGCGATACGCCTCGCGAAGAACGAACACGGATTCAGTCCACAGCGGACTTCATGATCACCAACCCTGACATGTTGCATGCGGGGATCCTGCCAAATCACCAGCGCCGCTGGCGCACCTTCCTGTCGCGGCTTCGCTACATCGTCATCGACGAAGTGCACACGTATCGTGGCGCGTTCGGTTCCCATGTCGCCAACGTGATGCGTCGCTTGTTGCGTGTTTGCGAAATGCATGGCAGTCACCCCACATTCGTCTGTTCGTCCGCGACGATCGGAAATCCGGCCGAACATGTCCAGGAGCTCTTCCAGCGGCCATTCCAGGTTATTGACCGTGACGGCGCACCGCGGCCGCAGCGTGATCTCTACCTAGTCAATCCACCGGTCGTCCAAAGCCATGGCCATGCGCTTTACCGCAAGGGTCCGGCGTCGGTGAGTATTCCGTTGATTCGTGAAGCAACACAACAAGGTGTCCGCACGATCTGCTTCTGCCGCTCCCGTCAGCAAGTCGAACGACTTTGTCGCGCCGTGACCGACGGGCATCCAGAACTGCGCGGTCGCGTTAAGCCCTATCGTGGTGGCCTGCTGCCAAACGAACGCCGCAAGCTTGAACGGGATCTCGCCGAAGGCCGCGTCACCACAATCATCAGCACCAATGCCTTGGAATTGGGAATCGATATCGGCGATCTGGATCTGTGCATCTTAAGCGGCCATCCGGGATCGATGTCCAGCTTCTGGCAGCAAGCTGGACGTGTCGGTCGGCGAGGCGCGCGGGCGGTCATCGTCTATGCCGCACGCGATACGCCCATCGACCAGTACTTCGTGAATCATCCGGAGTTTGTCTGTTCGGCACCGATCGAGCGAGCCTGGTTGAATGCCGACAATCCCTATATCCTGCTACAACACTTGCCATGCGCGGCCCATGAACATCCGCTCCGTCCGGAGGAGCCCGCTTTCGCTAAGCCAGCCTATCCGGCGGCCCTCGACGTCCTCAAACAGGACGGCAGTGTCAAAGAATACCACGGAAATTTCCGCTACGCGCTGCGCGACTATCCGGCCAAGGGGGTCAACCTGCGGGGCATGACGGACTACAACATCGAAATCTATCGTGGCACGGAGGTGATCGGCGAACTGGATCCGATCGGGGCGCGCGGCACGCTTTATAAGGACGCCATCTACCAGCACCTGGGTGAGCGGTACATGTCGATGGATCTCGACCTGGAAAAGAAACTTTGCCGCGTCGAGCCTGTCGATGTTGACTACTACACCGAAGCGGTTTGGGAGAGTCGCGTGACGCTCACCGAATCACTTGATCGCTATGAACTAAACTCGGCCAAGCTGGAATTCGGCTATGTCAACGTCAACCGGCAGCCGAAACTCTACAAGAAGATTCGCGAACGCACGCTGGAGAATATCGGCTATGGTCCGATCACGTTGGAGCCCTTCATTTACGACACGACCGGCTTCAGCTTGCATCCACCTAGGCCCTGGCGCGAAGCCATGGAGCACATCGACAGGCGACACATCGGCGCCGCGCTCCACGGGCTGAGCTACATCCTCAAGAGAACCGCACCCAGTCTATGTCTGGGCGACATCCAGAACATTGAAACGGATGTCTCGCTAACAGAGCTCGACAATGGCAACTGGGAGAGCGCACTCTATCTGTACGACACGGTCGAAGGGGGCGTTGGCTACGCCGAAAAGATCTTTGAGATTTTTGCCGAGGCGCTGACCCTCTGCCTGACCATCGTCAACGAATGCTCTTGTACCGCAGGCTGCCCGTCGTGCATCACCGCATTGCCGCCAGGCGTTGAAGACGAAGCCCTGGAGCAGCTCCTGACCGAGTCCGATGCGTCAGTCGCCTGCACACGCAGCCTGCTCACCATGTTGTTAACCGGGAACATCGAGCAGCCGGAAATCACGTTTCACGAGCTGGCCCAGGAAGTCCCCGTCAC
>JAUIHJ010000510.1 GCA_030432015.1 bacterium | reverse complement strand
ATCTCCCCGTCTCACGGTGAGTGGCCGCAGTCGGATCCCGTCGGGCCTCGATCCCTCGGCGATCTTCGCCGAAGAGGCAGCGCGTAAGCAGGCGATCGCCGCGCGCGGACCGAGTACCAGCCTCGGCCTTTTCGGCAGCGACCAGGCCGTTGGCCGATCGTTTGTTTTTCTGATCGACCGCTCCAAGAGCATGGGGGGCGGAGGCTTGGGCGCGATGGCTGCCGCCGAACACGAATTGCAACGTGCCGTCCAGGACCTGCAACCCAACCACAAGTTCCAGATTATCGCGTACCATCATCAATGCGTCTTTCTTCTCAACAAGCGAAGCATGCTGCCCGCCACCAAGGAACACAAGGACGCGATCGATGGCTACCTGAGTGGCCTCGCGGCCTTCGGTGCAACGGAACATATGACCGGCTTGAGAACGGCCCTGCAACTCGAGCCCGATGCCATCTTTCTGCTCACCGACGGCGGATATCCTCACCTTTCGACCGTCGAGATTGCGCGGATTGACACGCTCGCCGGCGAACGAACCGCCATTCACTGCATTCAATTCGGCTCCGGCCCCAGGCAGGAAGACGCCAATTTCCTGGAACGGCTTGCAGCCTGCTGTAACGGCGGTTACGGTTACGTCGATATGGCGCAGGCGACAACGAAGTAGTGTCGCGCCACGGTCATTCCCGAACACCGCCGAGACGTCCCGGACCATTGCAACTTTCTCCTGCAGAACGTGAACGATACGACCGACAGTTGGGCCCCGGCGTCCTGTCCGAAGAGGGACAACTGCGGCTCAAGGGCGCATCCGCGCTAGTCACGCGTGTCGGCGGCATGGGCGGACCGGCAGCGCAAATGCTGGCCATGGCGGGAGTCGGCAATGTGATCATCGCTCACGGCGGAGAGATGATTTCGCCCGACCTGAATCGTCAGGTTCTGGGTTCGGAAAACGTGCTGGGGCAGCCCCGGGCCACCGAGTTCGCGGCCTATCTCCGGACGATGAACCGGATGATCAACGTCGAAGCCATTGATCACGAGCCAGACGACGCGGAGGCGTTCGAGTTGGCCAGGCGATGCGACATTATTCTCTCCTGCCCGCCGACGTTCGCCGAACGCCTGCGTCTGAACCGATCTGCGGTCGCGGCGGGAATCCCCTTGATCGATGCGGCTCAATGGGGCATGACCGGCACGCTGATTGTCGTCCGGCCCGGCCAGACCGCCTGCCTGCAATGCGTCTACCCCAATGAACCGCCCTTCGAAGAACTTTTTCCGGTGGTCGGTGCCATCTCCTGTGCCACCGGTGCCTTGGCTGCCTTGGAGGCGATCAAGATTCTGTCCGGAACCGGCAAGCCGCTGTTCGGTCGGCTGTTAACATACGATGGGTTCGTGGGTCGCCCCAGCGTGGTCGAACTGAAGCGAAACCCAAACTGTCCCGTCTGCGGTCACATCTAATTCGCTGGCATTTCGACGAAGATTCCCCAATGAAGATTCGCATCACCTACCTTGGTCGTCGTTACCAGCACGCCGAGGTGCTCCCGGAACAGCTCAACCTGGCCGACGGCGCCACGATCGCAGATGCTGTCGACGAGGTTAACGCGCTGCTGCATGACACGACGCTCCCCGGATCGTGTTTGGTGACGGTCTCGGGTGAGCATGTCGGCTCGGTCGACCGATTCACCGACCGGGCGCTGCGCGAGGGCGAAGAATTGGTGTTGATCGCCCCGGTCGCCGGCGGCTAGTTGGACAAGTTGAACCCCGCACCATTCGGGAACCGTTTCTGCTGCCTTGAATCCCTGGGATCCTGCCATGAGAACGTTTGTTGCCCTCTGGTTGCTCGCCATGCTGCTTACGTCAAGCGCCGTAGCCGCCCCGCCCACATCGATTCGTTTCTCCGAGCATCTAATCGCCGACAAGTACGCGTACGCCTATGGGATTGCGGCGGCCGACTTCGACCGCGACGGCGACTTGGACCTGACCAGCGCCGATTACACACCGCACAACAAGCTGTATCTGTTCGAGAATGACGGTGGCGGAAGCTTCCAGCGGCATATCATTCAGCAAGACGACCCCGAGCGCCTGGAACGACATCAAGTCGGCGACGTCGACGGCGATGGTGACCTGGATGTCGTCATTGTCAAGAATCTCCGCGGTCATCTCCTGTGGTTCGAAAATAACGGGACGCCAACCAACGGAAAACTCTGGCGACGCCATGTAATCACGACGGACCTTCCCGGCGCCTATGACGTTGCCTTGGCCGACTTCGACCAAGATGGCGATCTGGATGTGGCGGCATCAAGCTGGGTCTTGGGCAACCAATTTGCCTGGTTTGAAAATAATGGTTCGCCCGGCAGCCACCACTGGCAGAAGCACATCATCGAACTGAATGTCGCCGAGACACGAACCATGCGCGTCGCTGATTTTGATGGCGATGGCGACCCCGATCTGCTCGGCACAGGCCGCATTGCCCGTCATGTCATCTGGTACGAAAATCACCGTGTTGCCAATTCCGTCAGCTGGAAAAAGCACCTCATTGACGATCGCTCGCTCTGCCCGGCGCACGGAAACCCCGCAGACATGGATGGCGATGGAGACCTGGATGTGGTGATGGCGCTCGGCTTTTATTACTACCCAACCGGCGACGACCCCAATGCCTCGCACCGCCAGGCGGACAACCAAGTGGTATGGTACGAGAACAGCGGTAGACCGGCCGGCAGCATGTGGAAGAAACACGTGATCGGACCTGATTTTGACGATGCCTTCGAAGCTATCGCGGCGGACCTGGATGGCGACGGCGATGTTGATGTGGCGGCCACGTCGTGGCGTACTCCAGGCCGCGTCGTATGGTTTGAGAACCACGGTGACCCCCGGGGGGCATGGACTCGACATCTCCTCAAAGACAATTGGCGCAGCGCGAATCAGGTCATCATTGCTGACCTGAACGGCGACGGCCGGCCGGACATCGTAGCCTGTTCCGAACGGGGCAGCCTCGAATTGCGGTGGTGGCGCAATGAAGGACGTGATGTCGCAACCGCACCAGGCGCTGGAGAAGACTGAGTGGCCACGCGGCCCCCGCGTACGATTTTTGAATTTGCGCCAATTAGCCGCGCAGCGGCGACGGGCGTCTTCGCTTCGTCAAACGCCTGCCGCCGCCACGCGGCTCATATACAGCCAGGCGACAACTCCCCGGGACTTGCACCGGCTTGGCGCGAACCTGTCGTTCGCGTCCGCTGTCTCGTACCGGAAGTCGGCTCGCGGCGGGCGCCGCCGTGTCACGCTATTCCCGGAATGGACGGTCGCGGGATAGAATAGAAACGAGTCTTCGGCAATCTTCACCCCAGAGCAGGTTTTTGGTGCACGAAATCGAACGAGGCCAGAGTCTTACAAACGAACGCGCAATCCTGATCCGCGTCATCTTGCCGGATCAAACGGTCGAGGCCGACCCATTGGAAGAATTACGGGGGTTGGCAGAGACGGCGCAGACCGACGTTGTCCTGGGCATGACACAGCGGCGAAATCACCCCGATGTCCGCACATATGTCGGCAAGGGAAAACTGGAAGAATTGGCTCTTCAGGTCGATGCCCAGGAAATCGACGTGGTCATCTTTGACAACGACCTCAGTCCGGCGCAAACGGCCAATCTGGAGAAGACCCTGGAGGTCAAGGTCCTCGATCGCACCGAGCTGATCCTCGACATCTTTGCGACGCATGCGCAGACGTACGAGTCACGGTTAGCCGTTGAGCTGGCGCAGTTGGAATACTCGCTCCCGCGACTCAAGCGGATGTGGACGCATTTGTCGCGTCTCAAGATGGGGATCGGGATGCGAGGTCCCGGTGAGAAACAGTTGGAGGTGGACCGGCGGCTCGTCGAGAAGAGGATCCACGATCTGCGCGTCGAGTTGAAGTCGGTCGAAAAGCGGCGGGAACGCCAGGTTGCCTCAAGAAATGCCAACATGACGGTCTCGCTGGTTGGGTACACCAATGCCGGCAAGAGCACGTTGATGAATTCCTTGACCGACGCCGGCGTCGAGGCGGCCGACAAACTCTTTGCGACCCTGGACACTCGGACGCGCCGCTGGCAGCTACCGCACTGGGGGCCCGTCTTGTTGAGCGATACGGTCGGTTTTATTCGAGATCTTCCTCACCGCCTGATCGCCAGTTTTAAGGCGACGCTGGAGGAATCGCGGCAGGCTGACCTGTTGATCCACGTGGCCGACGCCAGTAACCCGGCCGTGTTGGCACAGATCAGCGCCGTCTTTCATGTGCTCGAAGATCTGGGGATCGATGAGAAGGATGCGCTGCTGGTGTTGAACAAGGTGGATCGCCTGCCTTCGGAATCGATGCTGCAGAAAATTTTGGGACGTTATCCAAACGCCGTTCCCGTCAGTGCCGTCACCGGGCAGGGGCTAGACAAGTTCGCGTTGGCGGTCAGCGATGCGTTGAGCAAGACGTTTCGGAATGTGGACGTCGAGACCGGAGTCGAGAACGGTAAGCTGATGGCGTACATCGCGGCCCACGGAGAAATCCTTTCACAACGGTTCAATGAGTCACGCGTGGTCATTCATTGTCGCATGCCGGAAAAATTCTTGGGACGAATCAATGAAGCGGGGACCGACGTTCGACCGCACGTCGCACCCGCCCCGGTGCGTAACACGGACGAGGATTCCGCGAAGGCGGAGCCATCCCGAGTGGACGACGTCGCGTGACGCATGGCCGGACGCAATCTCAAGGAAATGCGAGCGGTAGTGACGGGGGCTTCGAGCGGCATTGGCCGTGAAACGGCACTGGAGCTTGCCCGCCACGGGACACGCCTGGTCTTGACGGCACGGCGCGCCGATCGCCTGGCCGCGCTGCAGGCGGAAATCACTGCGCATGGAGGTACGGCGATCAGCGTGGTTGGCGATATTGCAGATGCGGCCCTTCGCCAACGCGTGCTGGAAGCCGCGGCCCAGGAATTTGGCGGGCTCGATATCCTGGTCAATAATGCCGGCATCGGTGCCTTGGGGCCGTTCCGCGAAGCGGATGAAGCTCGCTTACGACGCGTAATGGAAGTCAATTTCTTTGCCCTCGTGGAAATGACGCGGAGGGCGCTGCCAATCTTGCAGCAGGGTCATCGGCCGATCATTGTCAACGTGAGCTCCGTGCTGGGGCACCGCGCCGTTCCCAACAAGAGCGAGTACTGTGCGAGTAAATTCGCCGTGCATGGATTCAGTGACGCCCTCCGCGCCGAACTCGCCGGCGATGGGGTTGACGTGCTGTTGGTCAGCCCGAGTACGACCGCCAGCGAGTTCTTCGAGCGGGCCAGTGGCAGCGACGACGCGCCGTCCCGGATGCCCTCCGGTGCGATGTCGCCGCGAACTGTGGCCCGCAAAGTGGTGCGGGCGATGCGTCGTGGTCGGCACGAGATTATTCTCTCGCCGGGTGGAACGCTGCTGGTGTGGTTGGACCGGCTGTTGCCCACGGTGACCAATTGGCTGGTCGCACGGTTCGGGTAGCGTAAGGGTTGGTCGGCGGAGCGTGAGTGCCACGCAAGTGCAGATTGCCCCGGCCCCAGGTTGGTTGTCCGACCTAAACGTGGTATCAACGCGTCTTCTCAGCTTCCTTGGCGGAGTCTCCTGACCATGCGGCCACGATGCAACTGTTTCCAGCCCGCGCTCATTGCCCTGGTGGCGGCGGGGTTCGCGTTGGTGGCCGCTTGTCAGCGTAACGAGGAGGCGGAGGCATTTCCGACGCGTCCGATCAAGCTGATCGTCCCATTTTCTCCCGGGGGCGGCACCGACACGTTCGCGCGGGTGATGAAGCAGGCCATCGACGATCAGGGCCTGCTCCCCCAGCCTCTGGTGATCATTAATGTGGACGGCGCAGGCGCGACGATTGGAAGTCGGCGTGTCAAAAACGCCAGGCCGGACGGCTATACGATTCTTCTCCTGCATGAGGCGATTGTCACGGCAAAGTATGCCGGAAAGGCCCCGTATGGTCCTGAGGCTTTCGAGCCGATTGCCGGGACCGGGCGGATGGGGCTGGTCTTAGCTGTCGCCTCAGATTCGGAATACCAGACGCTGACGGAACTGGTCGAGGCGGCTCGGGAGCAGCCCGACACGCTGGTGTTTGCCGCGAATCTCGGCGCCCCGGTCCACTTTGTTGGTCTGATGTTAGAGCAGCAATGTCCGGGAGCCACGTTTCGTTTTGCCCAGACCGGTGGC
>JAUIHJ010000509.1 GCA_030432015.1 bacterium | reverse complement strand
CGCGGCGGGGGGTGATTGGCGCCCCGCAGCCCTGCTGATCGGCACCCTCGCCTATCTGTACTTCTTTTACGCCGCCGATATCCGCAAGCTGCTGGCCCTGCGCTGGCTGTTGATCCCGGACATCGTGCTCTCAGACTGGATTGGCGGCGACGCAACCCAGATCGGACTGCTCGACCGGATCCCGATCCTGTTCGCTGCCGGGCTGATCCTGCTAACCAGCTATGCAACCGGTCGCCTGATGTTGCCTGGTTTGGGAGTGGCGAGTCGCCTGACGCGATTGGAACGGACCCTCTTTTCACTGGGCGTCGGACTTAATCTCTGGTCGTTATACACGTTGGCCATTGGACTGGCGGGCGGACTCCAGAATCGTTGGCTGTTGTTCGCGCCCGCTCTGCCGGTGGCCATCCTGACCGCCGCCGGGCTTCGCGTGCGCCGGCAAAGTAAGGAGGCAGCCCCGCCAAGCGGCGCAGTCGAAACGGCGCGTGGCGATTCGGCCCCTTTGCTGGCCGATGCGACCGCCACGGATGCGAACTTGAGTGGGCCGGTCTTGGCCATGGAGGTGGGCGCCGTGACGGCGCCGTGGTGGTCGCGGACCCTGGTCGGATGCACCGTCCTGTTTGCCCTGGTGATTCTATTCGGATCGGTCCTGCCGCCGTGGCATTTTGATGTGCGCGAGTACCACCTGCAGGTTCCCAAAGAGTGGTTTCGCCAAGGCACTGTCGAATTCATGCCGCACAACGTCTATGGCAACATGCCGCTGGGTGCGGAGATGCATACCGTGCTGGGAATGGCGTTGATGCCAGGGACCGACAACTGGTGGTGGGGCGCTTTGGTCGGCAAGGCCGTGATCGGGGCGTTTGGAATCTTGACGGCGTTGGCCGTCTTTGCGGTCGGCAGGCGGTTTCTCTCGATGCAAGGCGGAATCGTGGGAGCGTGTGCGTTTCTTTCAACGCCTTGGATTGTTCATACGTCAACGACCGGCTTGATTGAAGGCGCGGTCGCGTTCTACTTCATCTTGACGGTGCACGCAATTTTAATCTGGCGAGAAGGCGACCGGAATGCCGGCAGTTCGGACCAACCAGAGGCCGTGACACAGACCGACCGGCCGCAGCAGCAGCAGCGCGGCCAGTACGGACTTGTGGTGCTGGCAGGTTTCCTCGCCGGTGCCGCGGTCGCCTGCAAGTATCCATCCCTGCTGTTCTTGGTCATCCCGGCGCTGCTGTATCTCGGTCTCGGGACCGGTCGCGTGCCGCAATGGCGGGCCGGTCTGCTGTTTCTGCTGGCGGTGACGTGCGCCAGCGGACCGTGGTTCGGCAAGAACCTGGTCTTAACCGGAAATCCCACCTACCCCTTGCTGTATGAGATTTTCGACGGTACCAGTCGCACACCGGAGAAAGACGCGCAATGGACGCGAGCGCATCGGACTCCGCAAAACAAAGATGGAAGCAGCTTTACGGTTGCGCAACTGATCGACAGCCTGTCCCAATTGACGCTCAAGAGCCAGTTCATCAGCCCGCTCCTGCTGCCGATGATCGTCGCTGCCTGGGCGTCACGACAAAACCGATGGTTGGTCTTCTGGTGGACGGCGTTTCTCCTGTTCGGGTTTTCCGGTTGGTGGCTGCTGACCCACCGCCTTGATCGTTTTCTACTCCCGCTATTGCCGGTCGCGTGCCTGCTGGTTGCAGTGGGCGCGACTTGGTCGCCGGGCCGTCGCTGGCAATGGTTTGTCAAAGCCTTGATGGTCTGGACGTTGGTCACGAACCTGTTATTAGTCACCTCGAACGAGGCGGGTGACAACCGGTATTTGGTTTCGCTGCAGGCGGCCAAGGTGGTGTCACATCCTGGCCATGCCTACCTCAACGCACACGTCCAGCCGGGGCATTCGGCGCTGCTGGTCGGCGACGCACAGGCCTTTAATGTGGCGGTGCCGGTGCTCTACAACACCTGCTTCGACGATTGCTGGTTTGAATTGCTGTTTCGGGACCGAACCACCGCAGCCCGCCGCGAGGTACTTCGTCACCGCCGCATCTCGCACGTCTTGGTGGATTGGTTCGAGCTGAATCGGTATCGCAGTCCCGGCAACTACGGCTACTCCGACTATGTGACACGCGAACGCCTGCAACGGGAGTTTGTCGACACCGGACTGCTGCGGCCGGTCGACACCGAACTGGTACCGGAAAAGGCACAGATGTACGAAGTGGTCGGGTGGCGGACGTGGGATCGCGACGCGGATTGAACGACGGTGGCACCCGCGTTGGCGGGGTCACGTTGTTCCCAACTGCAGCGATTCCGCTGGTGCGTGACTCTGGCGAGTGGCTTGCGCCACTCCCCTGGGCGATTGTATTCGTTCAAACCGCGAGGTCTGCTACGCGATGCGTCGGTTTTCGTTGACTGTGCGCGGCGACCTTGATGCCCCCGAAGACCCTGCGGGCCCCCATCCGAGTCTATGTTTCGTCGTCGCGGACCGATATGATCGTGGTTTCGCCCGATCGCCCGCGACGATCCATTGGAGCCAGCAACTGGAGTGCCACCATGAAACTCGGCTTGATCAATTCCGCCTGGGTGCAGGCGGACCAACCGACCATTTACGGACTTCAAAAAACCAAAGAGCTGGGTTTTGATGCCGTTGATATTTTTGTCGATCCGCTGGACACAAACGTCCGCGAACGGCGATTGATCAAAGATGAATGTGACCGGCTGGAGTTACCCATTGTGTCGATCTGCTGCGTCGCCGTAGGACTGGTCGATTTCAATCCCAGCGTCCAACGATTCCACGTGGAACGGGCCAAACGGTATCTGGATCTGGTCTATGAATACGAGGCGGACAACCTGTTGCTGGTGCTGGGCGAATACATCTGGAATCGCGAGGTGATTCCATCTGCAGAGCAATGGCGGATGGGGGTGGACAACTGCCGCGAGCTGGGTGACTACGCGAGTGAACTGGGGGTCCAGATCGCGTTGGAGCTCGAACCCTTTAAATTGTCGTTGCTCAATTCGGTCGACACCATGGTCCGCTTCATCGACGACTGCGATCACGAGGCCGTGCGAGCGAATATCGATGTCTCGCATCTCCTCCTGGCCGATGTCGCACCGGAGGAACTTCGGCGGCTCAAGGGCAAGGCGATTCACTGCCACATTTCTGATTGTGATGGCAAACAGCATGGCGATCTGCCACCCGGACGTGGCGTCGTGCCGTTCGAGCCGTACCTGAAAGAGATCAAAGACCTGGAAATCGATGGGACCATGTCGATCGAATTGGAATACTCTCCGGAGCCCGAAAAGATCGTCGAGTGGGTCGAAGAAGCGTATCGCGAAACCGACAAGCTGATGCAAGCGGTCGGGTTGCGAGATTGAATGGAGTAGCGAAGCATGACGCAATCTGAAGACGTGCAGCCGCTGCGACCTGTCACTGCGGAACTCGACTACCTCCCCACACTGCCGCACGACCGCAGTCCAGCCATTGGCTGCATCGGCGCCGGATTCATCGTGGCCGATTGCCATTTGGTGGCGTACCGGCGAGCCGGTTTCAACGCGTTGGCAATTGCGTCGCGCGATCCAGCCAAGGCCCGCAGCGTGGCCGAGCAACGCCAGGTACCGCGAGTTTACGACACGTACCAACAGCTACTGCAAGACCGGGACATCGAGGTGGTGGATATCGGCGTGCCGCCGGATGTTCAACTGGAGGTCATCCGTGAGGTCGTGAGACACAGCGATCACATCCGAGGCGTCCTCGCGCAAAAACCGCTGGGCGTCAACCTGGCCGAAGCCTGCGAAATCGTGCGACTGTGCGAAGACGCCGGGATCACGCTGGCCGTCAACCAGAACATGCGCTACGACCAGTCGGTACGTGCCTGCAAGGACTTGCTGGACCGGGGCTACCTGGGCGATCCGGTCCTGGCGACGATTGATATGCGAGCCGTTCCCCACTGGATGCCCTGGCAGGAACGACTGGGTTGGGTCACGCTGCGGATCATGTCGATCCATCATCTGGATACATTCCGCTACTGGTTCGGCGACCCGGTCCGCGTGTTTGCGAGCGTTCGCTCCGATCCGCGTACCTCACGAAAATTCGCGCACCAGGACGGAATCTGCCTGTACATCCTGGAGTATGAGAACGGGTTTCGCGCCACGTCGTGGGACGATGTTTGGGCCGGCCCGGAAGTGGCCGGAGCCGCGGCCGACATCGGCATCCGCTGGCGGGTCGAAGGGACCGCAGGCCTGGCGCGCGGAACCATCGGCTGGCCGGACTACCCCGAGCCAACCCCCAGCACGCTCGACTTTTCCACCATCCACGCGCCCGGTCAGTGGTTTCAGCCACGTTGGGACGAGGTTTGGTTTCCAGACGCCTTTGTGGGCACGATGGCGCAACTGCTGTGTGCGTTGGAGCAGAATAACCAGCCCGAAATCGGAGGCCGCGACAATCTCAAGACCATGGCGCTTGTCGATGCCTGCTATCGATCGGCGAACGAACATCGGGCCGTCGAAATTGACGAACTGTTGCGCGAGCACGGCGTGACCGATTGAGAGGGCGCTCCGTGCACACCCTCACCCGCGGGCATGTCGTATTGTCCCCTGGGGTGCGACGCCCTGGGGAATGTCGTCGGGGCGCTCGTTGCATCCGCGCCAAACACCATGGCATAATACGAGCGCACGCCTCCCTCCTTCGAAGGAATCAATCATGACCGCTTCGACCTCCAAGCAATTGCTGCGCACCGCCAACTACAACCGTCGCTCGTTCCTTGCCGCCAGCATGGCCGCAGCCAGCGCCGTGACGTTCGGCGCTCCAAGCATTCTCCGGGCCCGCAATTTGAATGAAAAACTGAATCTGGCGATCATCGGCACCGGCGGACGGGGTGGTGCGAATATGCGGTCGGTCGAGTCTGAGAATATCGTGGCCGTATGTGATGTGAATGCCAACAATCTCAACTTTGGCACATCGCGGCACCCCGGTGCGCGGCATACCAATGACTTTCGCAAGCTGTACGATCATGCGAATGAATTCGATGCGGTTGTCGTCAGCACCTGTGAACACACGCATGCCTTCGCCACGCTGCCGGCCCTCCAACTGGGAAAACATGTCTATTGCGAAAAGCCACTGACACACAGCATCTGGGAAGCACGCACGATTCGCGAGGCGGCTGCCAAGGCCAACGTTGCCACGCAGCAAGGGACGCAAATTCACGCCGGGGACAACTACCGCCGCGTGGTTGAGTTGATCCAGGCTGGTGCGATCGGGTCCGTGACCGAAGCCCACGTATGGGTCAATCGAGCCTGGGGGCGGCAATCAGCAGCCGAGGCCGCAGCCAATCGCGACATTCTCTCAGTGCAGGAGCGGCCCCAAGACAAGGCGGAGATCCCCAGCGGATTAGATTGGGACCTGTGGCTCGGTCCGGCGCCCAAGCGAGCGTTCAACAATGTCTATTTCCCTGGTCCCAAGTGGTACCGCTGGTGGGATTTTGGTAACGGAACCATGTCGGACCTCGGCAGCCATTGGGTGGACTTGCCGTTCTGGGCGTTAAACTTGGACCACCCCCTGACAATCCATGCCAAGGGCCCCGCACCGCACCCTGAAATCGCACCCGCTTCGATGGAAGTCGCCTACCAATACGGTGCGCGCGGCGATCGCGGACCGCTGACGCTGACCTGGTATCAGGGTTCGCACAAGCCGCCCATCTGGCAAGCGGGTGGGATCCCGAAATGGAACAGTGGCGTCCTGTTTGTCGGCGACCAGGGGATGCTGCTCTCTGATTACGGAAAACATGTCTTGTTGCCCGAAGACCAATTTGCCGAATATCAACGACCGGAGCCGACCATCGCCAAGTCGCTGGGACACCACGCGGAGTGGATTCACGCCTGCAAGACCGGCGCGCCAACAACGTGCAATTTCGACTATGCCGGCTGGCTTACCGAAGCCAACCATCTGGGCAACGTCGCCTACCGTGTGGGCAAGAAATTGGAGTGGGATCATCAGCAACTGCGGGCAACCAACGCGCCCGAGGCGGACGAGCTAATCCACCGCGAGTATCGTCAGGGCTGGAAGCTCGCTTAGCGTGCTGCCACTGCTTGGTCTGCTGGATCCGCTGACATGCACGCAGCAACCTGGTGATGCATACGCTGTTCATTCGTGGTGCCGTCACGGCAGAGTGTCCACGTTTGTCGGCCAACCCGCGGTCGAATATTCCCTGTCGTGGCTGGCGTTA
>JAUIHJ010000508.1 GCA_030432015.1 bacterium | reverse complement strand
GGAGTCGCGGCGAGTGCGAATCCACCCTTGCAAACGAACCTGCTGTCCAATCAATCCCTTTTGGCGTGCCTGCCGAACCGATGCTTTGTTCATGTCACCATCCTTGTCGAAACAACTCGAGTCGCCGGCGGCTCGAGTCGCTTATTCTGTCGATTCCGTTGATCGCATCAGGGCCTTGAAACCGAAGCCCAGCATGACCAACACGATATAGCCAATGGCGACGATCAACACGACCCCACCGACGATGCGGACCTGAAGCCCTGCACTGGAATCAAAGACCGGATTCACTTTCTCCCAGACCGCCGACCCCGCGGCGATCACCGCACCCAACACCGAAACCGCCATCAAGATATTCCAGACCAGCATCCGCCCACCGGTCGGCTTTTCCTGGCCCATCAGGGCCTTACTGTTCATCATCATGAAGAAGGTGAAATAGGCGATCGGCAACAGCATCATTCCGAATGTCGAGGTCAGCACAGCCAACCAGAGCTTGGCCGGGCCGTCCCAAATCAGCGGCCACGCGGCGCCACTGATCCCCGCGACCAGACAGCCGATGACATGCATTTTTCCACCTTGTGGGAGCCCGAACATTTCACAAAACGCGAAACCATTGATCAACATCAAGATGATGATGGTCGAAAACCCCATCCCGAAAATGCCGATGCCGAACACGAGGTTGGCGTTCTCTTCACCCAGCAGAGGTGCGAGCGACTGCGATAATTGAAATGCGTTGCGACGTACCAGCGACGACGCAATCCTTTTTTCCTCGACCGGTAAGGCAGCGATCCGGGCGAGCTGCTGGTCGGGCGTCAACGCAGAGAAACCCGCTTCCAGCTCCATCCGTGCCATCAGGTTCCCCTCGGCGCTGGCAAACGTCTCGCTCTGCTGCATCACCAGTGGGTCGTTACTGGCGAACCGATCATCAATCTTGGCATGAAAACTGGAGGCTGAAGCCAGCACAACGCAACTCGTCACCAAGACATATGGGATTGCCATGCCGGTCGCCAAATCAAACCGGGCCAAGCCGCGGAAAGGCTTGTCCCAACCCCGATTCAACATGGAATAAGGCAACAGAAACGTCATGTTGATCCCGACCGCCGTAGCCGCGGCGGCGATCATGACCACCCGCTGCTCCTTCACAATCAGGCCGCTCCAAAATTCCTGCACGTTGGCCGGAAGCCGCTCGACCAACCCAGCCACATCCCCGGTTGGCTGCGTCCATTGCCGAGGGTCGGGAATGAACCCGGCCAGAATGCTCCCAAAGTCAAGCTGGCCGTCCAGGGCCAGGCAGATGACCACGCCAAAAAAGCAGATCACGATCATCCCAACCAGGGCCTTGAGAAACCAGTCGAACAGTTTGGCGGCCAATCCTTGCCGGCTGTTCATCACGACCACCACGCCGACGGCCGCCAGAAGGATGGCGGAAATGACGAGCTTTCCAGCGAGTGGCCCTGTCTGATCCGTCAGTCCGGCGAGCGCCTTCGGCGCCAAATTCTTTTCCAGTGACGCGTAGCACAAACATGAACTGCGGCATGCACCAGATCATGTTTGCCATGCAAGTCGCAATCAACCAGCCCCAACCCAAGACCGGGTTGATGTGTCGATTGATCGCGCGAAACGGGCGTTCGCCAGTCGACAGGGTGACGTAACTGATGGCGGACAGCATGACCACGCCCATTGAAATGGCCATCAATTGCAACCAGAGCAACTTCGAGCCACCCAGGACACCAAGAAACAATGCGCCTGCCAACGATCCGCCGCCCAGCGTAATGGCACTCTGCAGCCAACCCGGGCCCGACAACCGTACGAACGCGCCCAGCGTGGCGCCGGAACCCGCAGCCTGAGCGTCTGTGAGCAACTTGCGATTCGCATCGACCTTGGAGATGGGCTTGTTCATGAAGCGTCCGTCGAGAGGGGTTCGAGAGGAAAGGTGGTCGGCAATGCGTGGCCGGCGGGCCTGATCGGCGAGTTCCGGTTACTTGCCATGTTCCGCCAGGTAACGTTCGGCATCCAAGGCCGCCATGCAACCGGTGCCGGCCGACGTGATGGCCTGCTTGTAATAGTCGTCCGCAACGTCGCCAGCGGCGAACACACCCTCGACGCTGGTCTTGGTGCGGAAGGACTCGGTCCAGCGGAGAAAGCCCTTGTCGTTCATCTCCAGCTTGCCCTTCAGGAATTCGGTGTTGGGGGTGTGCCCGATTGCCAGGAACATGCCAGATGCATCGACCTCACGCGGTGGTTCGTCGACAGTGCTGTTGAGTCGGACGCCGGTGACACCATCCGATTCGTTCCCCAGGACTTCGTCGACGACCGTGTTCCAAAGGATCTCGAGCTTCGGATCGTCAAAAGCACGTTGCTGCATGATCTTCGAAGCCCGCAATTCGTCGCGGCGGTGCACCAGCATCACCTTGCTGGCGAACTTGGTCAGGTACGTCGCTTCTTCAATCGCTGAGTCGCCGCCGCCCACGACGACCATGGGCTTGTTGCGGAAACGGGGCAGCGCGCCATCGCACACCGCACAGGCGCTCACGCCGCGATTCTTGAACGCTTCTTCGGAAGGCAAGCCCATGTAATTGGCCCGCGCTCCAGTGGCCACAATGACCGTTTCTGTTTCGATCGTCTGGCCACCGCTGGTTGTGAGCTTGAAGGGCTGGCTGGAAAAATCGACGCCAACAATATCTTCGCCGACGATGCGGGTGCCGAAGTTGAGTGCCTGCTGCTTCATCAACTCCATCAGTTCTACGCCCTGCACCGCATAGTGCGGCTGCCCATCACGCTCGTGGCCCGTGGGAGCGGGAGGTAAATTATAATGGCGATCCTTATCAACCGCACTTTCGACGAATGCTCGAATATTCCCGGCGGGGAATCCAGCGAAGTTCTCGACTTCGGTGGTATACGCCAACTGACCAAGGGGAATCATCTCCGCCTTCACGGTCCCCTCATACTGCAATGGGTTCAAGCTGGCGCGTGCCGCGTAAATTGCCGCCGAGAAACCTGCCGGTCCGCTTCCAATGATGACTACTTTTTCCGTCACGTCGATTTTCCTTTCGAGCCAGTTAAAGGCAAGCTCAACACTTTACACATCAGGCCTTTGCGTTCAATTTACGAAGCGAACATTATAGCTGAATGACCGTACGTGACGACCAGGGGGGCGGCTGTCTGAAGGCAAATCACTTTTTCCAGAGGCGGGGCCGGTGTCTCCGTAGCTGCCGTCACCAGACGGCGGGAGAGGCTGCACGAACGTGGCTCTGGCAAGCGTAATACCCGGAGACGAATTCGACCGATTCGAGGCGTGATTTGCTCCGCCATGTCAGTCCTGGATATCCCCGTCCGGTGCCGAGCCTGATATCATGGGGCCCAAACGGATTTCATCACTGCCTTTGTTAAATATTGACGCTTTCGAGGATTCCTATGAGCACGTTGTTGGTCGCGCTGGCTTCCATGGTCGGTTTCATTGTCGCTTACCACACGTACGGTCGTTGGCTGTCGCGAAAGATCTTCGCATTGGACCCCGAGGCGAACGTGCCGAGCCACGAATTGCGAGACGACGTCGATTTCGTCCCGACCAAGAAGTCCGTGATCTTTGGCCATCATTTCACCAGCATCGCGGGAACCGGTCCGATCGTCGGCCCGGCGATCGCGGTCTTCTGGGGTTGGCTGCCGGCGCTGATCTGGGTGGTGCTGGGATCGATCTTCATTGGGGCCGTGCATGATTTCGGCGCCCTCGTGGTATCGCTTCGAAATCGAGGCCAAACCGTGGGGGAAGTCGCGGGTCGGCTGATTTCGCCCCGGGCGCGGATCTTGTTTCTGCTGGTGCTGTTCCTGGCATTGACGGTCGTGCTGGCCATCTTCGGCCTGGTCATTGCCCTGATATTTGCCTTCTATCCGGAGTCGGTGTTGCCGGTCTGGATCTCGATGCCGCTGGCGATCGGCATCGGGTACTGGTGCTATCGGCGCGGCGGCGATCTGTTGCTGCCGTCCATCGTCGCCTTGCTGGTGATTTACGGCACTGTCTACCTGGGGGCGTACTATTTCCCGATTAACGTCTCCGAACTGATCGGTATGGATCTGACCGGCGACTTTCCGAATGTCGTCGTGATGTGGACCTTCGTGTTGCTCGCCTACTGTTTTGTTGCCTCCGTCATGCCGGTCTGGCTCTTGTTGCAGCCACGCGACTACATTAACAGCCATCAGCTGGTCGTGGCCCTGGTCCTGTTGATCGCCGGTCTGTTTGTCGCGGGTTTCACCGGACAGGCGGACTTGGCCGCCATCCCCGCGATTGCACCGCAGGAGAACATTCCTGTTGATGCGCCGCCGATTCTCCCCTTTTTGTTTATTACGATCGCTTGCGGCGCCTGCAGCGGTTTTCATTGCCTTGTCAGCAGCGGCACCAGCAGCAAACAGATCGCCAGGGAGACCGATGCGCAGTACGTTGGCTACGGGGCCATGCTGCTGGAAGGTGGTTTGGCGGTCGTGGTGATCCTGGCCTGTTGCGCGGGTGTGGGGATGGGCCTGTTTGAACCTCAGGCGACCGCCACTGGCACCGATTGGGTCGCCGTGGTGGACGCTGACACCGGTGCGCAGGTCACGGGCATGGCGGCCTGGCAGACGCGGTACGACGTGAGTGCGGGATGGTCGAGTTTCAAACTCAAGCAGATGGTGCAGGCGTTCGTTGAAGGGGGCGCGAACTTCCTCTCGGCGATCGGGATTCCGTTGAAGTTGGGCATCAGTATCGTCGCCGTGCTGGTCGCCTGCTTTGCCGCGACGACGTTGGACACGGCAACGCGGCTGCAACGCTATGTAATTCAAGAGTTGGCCATGACCTTGCATATCAAGCCCGCCACGAACAAGTATGTGGCGACGGGCATTGCGGTCGGCCTGGGTGGCGTGTTGGCGATGCTGCCCGGGCCGAGTGGTCCCGGGAGTGGAGGATTGATCCTGTGGCCCTTATTTGGGGCGGTCAATCAGTTGCTGGCGGGGTTGGCTTTCATGGTCACGGTGTTCTATCTCTGGCGTCGGAAGAAGCCGGTGATCTTCGCTTTGATCCCCATGGTCCTGATGTTGATCTTGCCGGCCTGGGCCATGCTCTGGCAAATGTTCAACGGCGAGAGCGGTTGGCTGTGGGGAGGGAAGATGTGGTTGTTTTCCTTTGGCGTCGTGGTGATGACCCTGCAGATTTGGATGGTGATCGAGGCAACGCTCATGTTCCCGCACGTCAAGGGCGTGTTGGAAGAGTCGCTGCCCCCTTTGCCCGCCAAGCCTAAAGCCGCCGTCGCCGGCGTGGGGGGCGACGCCCGGTCGTGCTAAATGACCGAGGGCAATTCGGCGACAATCCGGGACCGCTTCGTTTTTCGCCGCCCACTGGTTTCAACTGCGGAAAAGCGGCCTGTCGGCGAAGAAGGTGCCGGTCCCGCTGACGGGGTGTGCGCTGCTGAATCGCGTTCGGCCATTCAGGGCTGGGCCGCTTCATCAAATAGCGGCAGGTACCGGTAGTAGACTTCCAGGCAAAGCGTGGCCATCGCCGTTGTATAGACGCGCCCGCCGTATCCACCCCACACGGTGTCCGGATTCCAACTGCCGTCCATCTCGCCGCCCCGCTGCTGGGTACTCAGCAACTGGCGCTGCAGTGCGTCGTTCCAGCGTTCCCAGCGAGGGTCCTCGCCGTGAAACAACGCCAATGTCGCATAGTACCAATAGTAGAGATTGACCTGGCCCGAGCCGGGCAGTTCGAGGTGGATCATGTCCCGCGCTTCCTGCACGCTGGCCGGCGACGGCGGGATGCGGAGGAAGTAGCGACAGGACAGCGCTTCGGCCGTCATCGTCGGCGACGGGCGTTCACCGACGCGATACGCGGCCAATCCTCCTTTGGGTCCGGAGCGTGCATCGCGGAGGAACCGCAACATCCCGTCACGCGTTTGACTGGGGATCTCGATCCCGGCCAACTCGGCGCTGCGCAGTGCCATGACCTGCCAGCCGAACTGACTCATGTCGCCTTTGTCACCTGGCTGATATCGCCAGCCTCCCAATGAACCATGCTGCGCGTTGCGCGTGTACTGAGTGCTCTTGACCAGAAACGGCATCAGCCGATGATCGCCGGTCATCACGTACGCTTCGCCCAGCGACAAGGCAGCGATGCCATGGCAATACATTCGGGCGAAGAGCCGCGCCTCGCCGTACAGGTTGCCGTTGTCCGCCTGGCTGCGC
>JAUIHJ010000507.1 GCA_030432015.1 bacterium | reverse complement strand
CCTGGCCACGATCCGCAAACTGGAGATTGACGAACTTGACCCGGTGCCGGATGTCGAAACGACCAGCGCGCCAACGCCCGGCAAAGGGCTCGACGGCCGCCAGGCGGGTGCCAAGCGGGCGTTACTAGCTGCCTATGGTGGTACAGGGCAAACTGAGAACGCCGTTCAGCTCGGCCTGGAATGGCTCAAGCGAAATCAGCAGCGCGATGGTTCGTGGAGCCTCGAAGGCCCCTATGCCAACGGTGGTTCATTCGAGAATCGGCCGGCCGCAACGGCGATGGCACTGCTCGCCCTGCAAGGTGCCGGAAACACGCACCAGGCGGGTGACTTTCGAACGACCGTTGAGCGTGGCGTGCAAGCGCTGCTCAAGATGCAGGACACCGAAGGCACCGTCATCCGCCACGTGCGCGTTGAAAACCATCGACTTTACACCCAGGCGCAGGCGACGATTGCCCTGTGCGAATTATATGGTATGACCCAAGACGAAGCCCTGCGTCAGCCGGCGCAGCGGGCCTTGGACTACGCGGTCAAGATCCAAGCCGACGATGGTCAAGGGGGCGGAGGCTGGCGTTATATGCCGGGACAGTATGTCGACACGTCGGTGACCGGCTGGTTTGTGATGGCACTGCAAAGTGGAACGATGGCCGGACTCAGCGTGCCCCAAGCGACGCTCGACAAAGTCTCACAGTATCTCGACCACGTCACCGACGATGGGGTGAATTATCAGTACCTGCCGGACTACGAACCTTCGGTTGTGATGACGGCCGAGGCACTGCTGTGTCGCCAGTATCTCGGCTGGGGACAGGAGGACCCGCGCCTGACCGCCGGTGTGGCAAAGCTGCTCAGCGAGCCGATCGACTGGTCCCAGCGTGATGTTTACTACTGGTATTATGCCACGCAGGTTCTGCACCATATGGGAGGCGAAACCTGGGATCAGTGGAATCGATCCATGCGGAAGACGCTGCCGTCGAACCAGGAGAGCGCAGGGCGAAATCGAGGCAGTTGGCACCCGATCGGGGATAGCCACGGCCACGAAGGGGGCCGCCTCTATACAACCTGCTTCTGCCTCTACATGCTGGAAGTCTACTACCGACATCTGCCGCTTTACCAGCACAAGTAAGCCGCGTGCGGCCGCGGTCAGCCGAGGCGTTGGATAATCCGCTCATCAACAGGACCAGCCCGTTTTTCGGCGACACCGCCTGCCAACCGCCAAGCAAACCAGGGCAGTGACGCGCCGGCCCGCCGTTGACGTCCACCGGTCTGACGTGCTAGAAACAGCAGGCTACCGCAAATCATTCAATCGACAGAATCGCACAAGGAGCGAACCGCGTGTCAGGAAGTGAAAGACGCCGTGAGATCAGCCGCCGCCGCACTCGCAGGAAAAAGGTCGAGTTGCTGAAGCGAAAGGCCGAAAAAGCCAGTGTTTCGGACAAAACCGCGATTGCCGCCAAACTTCGTAAGCTCACACCGGGAGCCGAAGAACTGGTCGCGCGCTGGGCGCTGGAAGATCGATAGGCGGTGAGAGTGGCGAGGCTGGAGCCCGAAGCTACGCCCCAGCCAGTCGAAATCTAGCCTTTTAGGCGAACTCATCCGGCCAGCTTTGCGACGCGATCCCCGACGTCGGCTCGAAGATTGAGCCGACGCTGGTTACGTGATCACTTCCGCAGCGACGACCGACGCCCCTTCTGGTTGCTTGGGCTCGGCAGATTCCGCAAAAGTGAATTCACCGTCGGCATAATCCACCAGCAGGTGCGTGCCCCCCTGAAGGTTCCGTTTGAGGATCTCGGTTGCCAGGGGATTTTGCACGTATTGCTGAATCACTCGCTTGAGTGGTCTTGCGCCGTAACTGGGTTCATATCCCTGTTCGGCAATCTGGGCAACCGCCGCCTCAGAGACGGTAAGGTCGATCTCCTGTTGTGCGAGTTGCCGCTCCAAGTGACCGATTTGAAGTTCCACGATGCGGTGAATCTGCGTGCGATCGAGCGGATGGAAAATGATCGACTCGTCGATGCGGTTGAGGAACTCCGGCAGAAACCGTGACTCCATGGCGGCGGTGACGGCTGCGCGGATTTCATCCTCCGATCCGCCTTCGTGCGAAATCCGTTGAATCAATTCGCTGCCGATGTTACTGGTCATGACAACCAGGGTATTGGTAAAGTCGACGGTCTTGCCGTGGTTATCGGTCAGGCGACCATCATCGAGGACCTGCAGCAGGATATTGAACACATCCCGGTGCGCCTTTTCGATTTCGTCGAGCAGGATGACGGAATAGGGACGCCGACGCACCGCTTCGGTCAGCTTGCCGCCTTCCTCGTAACCGACGTAGCCGGGAGGCGCGCCGATCAAACGGCTGACATTATGCTTCTCCATGTACTCGCTCATGTCGATGCGAACCAAGGCCGATTCATCGTCAAACATGACTTCCGCGAGCGCTTTGCAAAGCTCGGTCTTACCGACGCCGGTCGGACCGAGGAAGATGAACGAGCCGATCGGGCGGTTGGGATCTTGCAATCCACTACGGCTGCGTCGCACGGCATTGGCGATGGCGGTCACAGCTTCGTCTTGGCCGACAACCCGTTGATGCAATCGTTCTTCGAGCACCAGGAGCTTGGCACGTTCGGTTTCCATCATGCGGGAAACCGTAACACCGGTCCAGACGCTGACCACTTCGGCAATCGCGTCTGCGCCCACTTCCTGGCGCAGGAGCCTCCGTTCGACCGCCGGCTGGGTGGCCGGCTGCTCCTGTTCGTCGGCTTCCTGTTTTTCAATACGGGCGGCGATCTGCCGCCGCAACGAGTCCAGTTCGAAGAGCCGCTGATATTCATCCTCGCCCACCGGAAGGCCGGTCGACTGCTTCTCCTTGATCGCCGTCTCGAGGGTGGCGAAGTCGTGTTGCACCGCTTCGGCTTCCTGACGAATCTTCTGGATATCCTCGACGCCGAGTTTTTCGGCTTCCCATTGTTCGCGGAGGTTCGCCAGTTCAGCTTTCCGCTGTTCCATCTCCGCCTCAACTTCCTGCAACCGCACCGCCGCCGTCTCGTCCGTTTCGGCAACGAGTTGTCGCTGTGCGAGCTCCAGTTGTCGGAGGCGGCGTTGCACTTCGTCGATCTCCGTCGGCACACTCTCCAGTTCCATGGCCAGACGACTGGCCGCTTCGTCGACCAGATCAATCGCCTTGTCAGGAAGAAATCGATCAGGGATATAACGCGACGAGAGTCGAGCGGCAGCGATCAACGCCGCATCCTTGATCTTGACACCATGATGGGCTTCATAGCGCGGCTTCAGTCCACGCAGGATGGAAACGGTATCTTCTTCCGAAGGTTCGCCAACATAGACCGGTTGAAAACGCCGCTCGAGGGCCTTGTCTTTCTCGACGTGCTGACGATATTCATCCAGCGTCGTCGCACCGATGCACCGCAGTTCGCCCCGCGCCAGTGCAGGCTTGAGCAGGTTGGCAGCATCCGCAGCCCCTTCGGCGGCCCCGGCTCCCACCAGCGTATGCAGTTCGTCGATAAAGAGGATTATCTCGCCGCTGGCATCTTGAACCTCGCGCAGCACGGCCTTCATTCGCTCTTCGAATTCACCGCGAAACTTCGTACCGGCAATCAACGACCCCATGTCGAGTGCCACGACGCGTTTGTTCTTTAGGCTCTGCGGGACATCGCCCTGCACGATACGTAGCGCCAGCCCTTCGGCGATCGCCGTCTTGCCAACGCCAGGTTCACCGATCAGCACGGGGTTGTTCTTGGTTCGTCGCGAAAGCACCTGAATCACGCGGCGAATTTCCGTGTCGCGGCCAATCACCGGATCCAGCTTGCCTTGATTGGCGTAGTCCACCAGATCGATGCCGTACTTTTTCAGAGCCTGGTACTTGTCCTCCGGGTTCTGATCGGAAACCCGCGCCGTGCCCCGGACTTCCTGCAAGGCGGCGAGCAAGTCGTCCGTACGAATGCCGTTTAGTTGTAGCGCGTTTTTCGCTTTGCAATCGACTTTCGTCAATGCGACCAACAGGTGTTCGGTCGAAACATAATCGTCCTGCATCGCCGACGCATCATTCTGACTGGTCTCCAGCACCTGCTGCAGTTCACGGTTCGGCTGCGGCGATGCGCCGCCGCTGGATTGCGGGAATCGCTTGAGCTCGGTCGCCACCATCGTTGTGAGCTGGTCCAGCTTAAGCCCCGTTTTGGCAAGGATCGGTCGCACGATCCCACCCTCTTCCTGGAGCAACGCGGCCAGCAAGTGAAGCGGGTCGTATTGAGGATTCCCCTGCTCGGCGGCAAGCTCCTGCCCGGCAGCGACCGATTCCTGCGCCTTGATCGTCAGTTTGTCCATCCGAAATGCCATGACGTGCCTCCCTTGGATTGACGCTCGGCGCGCAAGCCGAGCCCTACATTTCCAACTGTTGATTCGCAGACATGCGATCCTGGTTGGTGACTGGTGGGCCGAATGGATGCTCGGCGCCAGTCACGCATTATGCTCAAGCGGGTCGTTGGGCGCGCGGGTATCCGACCTTTTGTGCGCGGGTCCCTGTTGTGCTTGTTGTGCGCGGGTTTTGTTGTGCGCGGGTCTCCGACTTGTTGTGCGCGGGTCTCCGACCCCGCACCGTCACTTTGTTGTGCGCGGGTCTCCGACCCCGCACCGGCACTGACCGCAGGTCTCACAACTACCGTGCCGTACCGGGAGACCTGCGGTCGGTGATCCGGCGGGGTCGGAGACCCGCGCCGAACTCAAACCCGCGCCGAACTCAAACCCGCGCCGAACTCAGACCCGCGGCGAACTCCGGGATCACCGATCCCCCGCCGCGGCCCAGCGTTCTTTAGGAGTCTTTCACTTCAAACTCGGCGTCAATCGCGTCATCCTCACCCGCGGCGGCGTCACCCGACGCCTCCTCGGGAGCTCCCTCGGCGCCCGGCGCGCCTTCGGTCTTTTCGTAAATCATTTTGCCGAAGGCCATCCGTGCCTGCTCGAGTTCGTCGATGGCGGACTTGATCGCCGCATGCTCCTCACCCTTGGCTGCCTCGCGAACCTTCTCGATCGCCTTGTTTAGCGGCGCGCGATCATCGTCACTCAGCTTGTCCTCGTGCTCCTTGATTTCCTTCTCGAATTGATACGTCAGGTGCTCGGCTTCATTCCGAGCCGTCGCCAATTCAAACTGCCGCTTGTCTTCGTCGGCATTTGCTTCGGCGTCGCGCTGCATTCGTTCGATTTCTGACTCATCCAGTGCAGACGATTCTTTGATCGTGACGGACGCTTCTTTATTTGACTTCAATTCTTTTGCGGAGACCGCCAGGATGCCGTTTTGGTCGATAGTCCCCCGCGGGGCCGGCGGAAAATCTTCCAGGTTGAACTCGCCAAGCAGCCGGTTGTGAGCCGCCATCTTACGTTCGCCCTGAAAGACACGGACGGTAACGGCGGTTTGACCGTCCGCCGCCGTGCTGAAGGTGTTTTTCTTTTCGGCAGGAATGGTTGTATTCCGTTCGACCAGTGGCGTGAACACGCCCCCTTCGGTCTCGATTCCCAGCGTCAGCGGCGTCACATCCAGCAACAGCACGTCGGTGCGGTCACCGGCGAGGACGCTACCCTGAATCGCGGCGCCAACGGCGACGACTTCATCCGGGTTAACCCCTTTGTGTGGGTCTTTGCCGAAAATCTCTTTGACCATCGCGGCGACCTTGGGAACGCGTGTCGAGCCACCGACCAGGACGACCTCATCAATATCGCTGGGCTTCAGCTTGGCGTCCGCCATGGCCTTCTCGACCGGCTGTCGGCAGCGTTCGACGAGCCCATCGATCAGCTCCTCGAACTTCGACCGCGTGATATTGACCTGCAAGTGCTTCGGACCCGATGCGTCTGCCGTAACGAAGGGCAGATTGATATCGGTCTGAGGCACGGTACTCAATTCCTTCTTGGCCTTTTCGCATGCCTCTTGCAACCGCTGCAAGGCCATTTCATCCTTGCGAAGGTCGATGCCCTGTTCCTTTTTAAACTCGCCGGCAACGTAATTGATCAGCTCTTCATCGAAGTCGTCACCACCAAGGTGCGTATCGCCGCAGGTGCTGATCACTTGGAAGACGCGACTTTCTTCGCCGTCTTCGCCAGCGTCGGCAACTTCGAGCACGGAAACGTCAAACGTCCCGCCGCCCAGGTCGAACACGACGATCCGTTCGTCCTTTTTGCGATCCAATCCGTAGGCCATGGCTGCGGCGGTCGGTTCGTTAATGATCCGTGCAA
>JAUIHJ010000506.1 GCA_030432015.1 bacterium | reverse complement strand
AATTCGGCCAGGGTCCAAAAGACGAAATTTGACATGGCCCGCTGATCTGCTTCGCTGGCTTCGGCCCCCTTGCTCAGCACCGCCTCGACGGCGGTGGTGGCGCGACCGGGCGAAACGCGTACGGGCGCAAAATCCGGCGGCAGCGAGATCGCGCAGGCCCGTGCCCCCTTCTGAGTGAAGTGTTGAAACAAGCCTCCGATCGCCGATTTCAGCGATTCCACGTCCGACACCTCGGATCCGGCCGCTTCTTCCAGCCGTTGCCGCACTTGCGGCTTGGTCAAGTGAAAGACGAGATCGTCGGTTCGCAAGCAAGGAATATAGACGTTGGTATCGAACCCTTCCAGCGGATCGTCAAAGTTGTTCGTCAGGAAGACGGCTTCCAGCTTGCTCTGCTCGAGCACACGGGTGGCCCAGTCGTCAGCAGCCATTTTCTCGACCGCCGCATCGTAGACGGCTTCCCAGTTGTCCGCGGTGATCCGGTCGCCTTCGAAGCCGAAGAACGCCTGTATCATTTCCACAAACCAGCTGTATTGGATTGTATTGTCGAGCGGACCCAGGTTCGTGATCAAGCGACGACATTTTTCGCGATCGTCGATTTCCGGGTCTTCAATCCTCGCTTTGGGGAGGCCCGCCGAGTGTGCAAGCTCGGTGTAGTAGTGATAGCCCAAAATGTCGGCCAGCGTCGTGGAGGCGGGATTCAGGGCGTCGATATGGGTGTGCGGGTCAATCAAGACCAACGCGTGAAGCTCGTCAAAAATTCGGTTTCGCAGGTCGATCGACATCAGGGGAACCTCGTGGGGCGAAGGCAGCGGAACGAGTCGTCGATTCTGAATGCCAGTCAATCACCCGTCAAGGTTGGCAACGTGTTGACGTCCGTACCCCCACCCGTTGAGGCAGCGTCGCTGACCGGGCAAACATCCGCCCTCTCGGCGGCGCCGCGCGGATTTGACCCTTTGAAAATGGTCTGCTTAAATAGAGTCTTGCCCTCCTTGCTGCATACCGGCGTCATCGCCCGATCATTCTGGCCATCCTCTGTCCTGTAAGCTGAGACGATTTGCTATGCGCCACCTATCTGCTTGTGACGTTTGCGTTTGGGGTGTCGTCGCGGTGGCTTGCCTGCCGCTTCCGCCGGTCCGGGGAGACGATGGCCAGCCGACCACCAGCAATGTGGAGCCGAGCGCGGCGACCGCCGTGTCTGGGGCGGCTGCCGCGAAGGGCGTCGATTTTGTCAACGATGTGCAACCCCTGTTGCGCGCACGATGTTACTCCTGTCATGGTCCGGAAGAAGCTGAATCCGGTTTGCGTCTCGACCAAAAAAAACGTGCCCTCGAAGGTGGCGACAACGGTCGGATTGTGGTGCCCGGCCGTCCGGAGGAGAGTCGCTTGCTGCGGATCGTGGCCGGACAGGACGATGAGGTCGGCGAGATGCCTCCCGAGGGTGAAGGAACGCCATTGACTGTCGAGGAAATCGGCGTCTTGCGGGCGTGGATCGCCCAGGGGGCGGTTTGGCCAGATGCTGCGGACGCTGTTGATCGGACCACGCACTGGGCGTACCTGCCGATTCAGCGGCCTCCGCTGCCGTCGGTCACGGCGACGCCCGGATTGGTTCAGCAATTGACGCCTTCGTCCTCGCGAGGTTGGAAGCCGAGGGCCTGGCGCCGTCGCCGCCGGCACCGCGGGCGACGCAGATTCGCCGCTTGTATTTCGACTTGCTCGGCCTGCCTCCGACCCCGGCGGAAGTCAACGCGTACCTGGATGACCGACAACCGGGAGCCTACACGAGGTTGGTTGAACGAGTCTTCGCGTCACCCCATTACGGCGAACGGTGGGGGCGACACTGGCTTGATCTGGCTCGCTATGCCGACAGTGACGGCTACGAAAAAGATCGCCCGCGACCCCATGCCTGGCGTTATCGTAACTGGGTCATTGATGCACTGAACGCCGACATGCCCTTCGACCGTTTCAGCCAGTTGCAATTGGCCGGTGACATGGTCGCGGACGCCTCGGTCGAAGATCGCGTGGCGAGCGGGTTTCATCGCAACACCCTTCACAACACCGAAGGGGGCACGGACAAAGAGGAGGATCGGGTCAAGAAAACGGTCGATCGGACCAACACCATGGGCACCGTCTGGCTGGGGATGACCGTCGGTTGCGCCCAGTGTCACAGTCACAAGTACGATCCGCTTACCCAGCGCGAATACTATCAGCTGTTCTCGTTCTTCAACAGCATCGACGAAGTCGATATCAGTGCTCCGTTGCCTCTGGAAGCCACCCGGTACAACGAAGCGAAGGCAGCCTTCGACAAAGCCCATCGGCCTTTGACCGAGCAAGTGGCCAGATACGTCAGCGAGCAGTTGCCGGCAGCACAGCAGGCGTGGGAAGCGACCTCGCCGCAAGCGACCGTCGTGTGGCGCCCGGTTGATCCGACAACCGCGAAATCAAAACATGGGGCCGAACTGGTGAAGCAGGACGATCTGTCACTGCTGGCGACCGGGACCAACACCGTCGCCGATGTCTACACGGTGGAGACGGTCGTTCCAGCCGGAGAACCGCTGACCGGGATTCGTTTGGAAGTCTTGCCCGACGAGAGTCTGACCAAACAGGGTCCGGGTCGTGCCGACAACGGCAACTTCGTATTGACAACGTTTCGCCTCCTGACCGTCCCCACGGCGGAGAAGGCGGCCGCGCCAACAGAAATTCCGTTGCAGGGAGCGAAAGCCGATTTCTCGCAAATGGATTGGCCCATCGCGGCAGCCATCAACGAAAATCCGGACGACGGCTGGGCCGTGAAACCGCAATTTGGCCAGCGGCATGTCGCGACCTTCGAACTCCAACAGCCGCTGGTGGTCGACCAGGAGACCCGGCTGACCTTCGTCATCGATCAGAAGTACCAAGGAAAATCACACAATCTCGGGCGGTTTCGCCTGGCCATTACCACGGCTTCACCACCCCACGCATTGGAAGGATTTCCCAGCGACGTTGCCGACATCCTGGCGATTGCCAAGGCTGACCGGTCAGCCGAACAAGCGGAGCGGCTCAGGGCCCACTTTCAAACCATCGACCCGGAACTCGCCAAGCTGAAGAAGGCCGTTGCCGAACATGCCAATTTGGCGCCGGCGGAATCGAGTGTCCGCGCGCAGACGGTCGTGCAAACGTCAACCGCCCGTCAAGCCAAGATTCATATCCGGGGCGACTTCTTGAACCAGGGCGAGCCTGTGGAGTCGTTGCCGCCAGCGGTGCTGCACGAAGCCCGCGCCCGTGGCGAAACACTCGACCGGCTGGATCTGGCGGCGTGGCTGTTCGCAGACGAGAATCCCCTGATGGCTCGCGTCACCGTGAACCGCATTTGGCAGCGGTTGTTCGGGATGGGAATCGTGGAAACGGTTGATGATTTCGGCACGCAAAGCGATCCACCGTCGCACCCCGACCTGTTGGATTGGCTCGCCAGTGAGTTCCATCGGCAGCGCTTCAGCCTGAAGCAGATCCAACGAACGATTGTCCTGTCCAATACCTATCGCCAGTCCTCCGCGACGCGGCCCGAGTTGCTGGAAGTGGATCCGGAAAATCGCCTCTTGGCGCGGCAATCGCGACGTCGCGTGGAAGCCGAGGTAATTCGGGACATGGCGCTGTCGGTCAGCGGCCTGCTGGTCCCGCAACTCGGTGGTCCCAGCGTCCGACCACCCCAGCCGACGGAGTACTCCGGGCTGACCTATGCGAACAGCGCGAAATGGGCCGTTAGTAAGGGGGGCGACGCCTACCGTCGCGGCCTTTACACGTTCTTTCAACGCACCTCGCCGTACCCGATGCTGATGACATTCGACTCGCCCGATTCGACCGAATGCTGTGCCGAACGTAGTTTGAGCAACACACCGCTGCAGGCGCTGACGCTCTGGAACGACCCAGCGTTCTTTGAATGTGCCCAGCGGTTTGGACGCCGACTGCTGGTCGAGACCGCGGATGTTGAAGACAGCGCGGAAGGACTTCGGAGCCGCGCCGCACTCGCCGTGCAGCTCTGTCTCGCCCGCATACCCAGCGACGGAGAATTGCAGGACGTGATGGAACTCTACTTGGACCAGCAGCGACTTTTGGCCAGCGACGCGGCGGCCGCCAAATCAATCCTTGGCAAGACATCGCTTCCAGCCGACGCCTCAGCGAGTGAACTCGCGGCGTGGATCATTGTGGGACGCACCCTGATGAACCTGGACGAATTTATCACGAAGGAGTAGGAATGGATCGCTTGGAATCAGCTTGGCAGCAGACCCGCCGCGAGTTCTTGACGTCGTCCGCTTCCGGGTTGGGCGCCGCGGCGCTCACCTCACTGTTGGCACGTGAAGGCGTGATGGCGGCCACGCTGGATGCTTCCAATCCGCTGGCTCCAAAACTGCCGCATTTTCCGCCGCAAGCGAAGCAATGCATCTTTATTCTGCCGGCCGGTGCCCCCAGCCATCTCGATCTCTTTGATCCCAAACCCAAGCTTCACGAACTTCACGGCCAGAAGCCACCCGAGTCGTTGGTCAAGAATGTGCGATTTGCCTTTGTCAAGAAGGAGACCGCCGTGCTGGCGGGGAGTGCACGAAAGTTTACTCGGCACGGCGAATGTGGCATGGAACTTTCTGACTTCTTGCCGCATCTGGGTACCTGCGCGGATGATATTTGCCTCATTCGTTCGATGCACACCGACGCCTTCAATCACCATCCGGCGCAATTGATGATGACCAGCGGCGTACCTCGATTTGGCCGACCCAGCCTGGGATCGTGGCTGAACTACGGGCTGGGCAGTGAATCCGACAACTTGCCCGGCTACGTCGTGCTGACTGCCGGGCGCGGCAGCAGCGGCGGCGTTTCGAATTGGTCCAGCGGGTTCTTTCCTTCGACCTATGAAGGGGTGGTGTTTCGCAGCACAGGCGAACCAGTGCTGAATCTGAACAACCCACCCGGCGTTTCCACCGACATGCAACGCCGGGGTCTCGAGACGATTTCCAAACTCAATGCCCGGCGGCTCGATCAGTTGGGCGATCCCGAAATCGCCAGCCGCATCGCTTCCTATGAGCTCGCCTTTCGCATGCAGGCGGCCGCTCCGGAATTGATCGATCTGAGCGATGAGTCTCGGCAGACGCTGGATCTGTACGGTGTCACGCGACCGGAACCAAAGAAATTCAGTTATCGCGGCGGCGGCGCACATGTGTACCAACAGTTCGCCACGAATTGCCTGTTAGCACGTCGTCTGATCGAGCGTGGCGTCCGTTTTGTGACGCTCGTCCATGCCTCGTGGGACCATCACAGCAACATCGACGAAGAACTGGGGTACAACGCCGGCATGGCCGATCAGCCGATCGCCGGGTTGATCAAGGATCTTAAGCAGCGTGGCTTGCTGGATACCACACTCTTGATATTCGCGGGCGAGTTTGGACGAACGCCCCTTTGGGAAAATCGGGGTGGCAACCAAGGTGCGAAAGTTGGGCGCGATCATCATCCGTTTGGCTTTAGCGTGTTCATCGCCGGAGGGGGCGCCAAAGGTGGCGTCGTGCATGGTGAAACCGACGAGATTGGCTGGGCGCCGGTTAAGGATCCCGTCCACGTCAACGATTTTCACGCGACGATCATGCACCTGTTTGGATTCGACCACCTGCGTTTTGCGCACCGCTTCCGCGGGCTCAACGTCCGGCTGACCGACCAGGGTGGAAAAGTGGTGCGGGAACTCCTCGCCTGATGAAGGCGGTGAAACGCGCCCGGCAACCTCGCCGGGGCGTATTGAAGTTATGCCAGTTGCTAATGCCGCAGGCATGTCAGTTTGTTGCCTGCGGTGCCACGCCCTGGGACTTGTGGTCTGGTCGCTCCAGAGCCGCGCCGCGGCTGACGGGCTCTTGCTCCGGTTTCCCTGGGGCTGGCACCTCAGGCATTTGCAGTCCGACGCTGCGCGGCTCAGTGGCGCAACTTCAAGACTTCAAGGCTCGCGCGGCGGGTTATGGACGCATCGCAACTTCCCAAACCGGCGCGGCTGGCGAAAGCCGGCGACTCGATCGCAATCGTGGTAAGGTGACATCAGCCGTCGCGCCGACCACGCTGGGCATTCGTCTCAAATGTCGGCCACGATCTCGTCATAGAATTTGACATAGTTATCGGGATCGTCACCCGCACGAAATTGCATGGCGGCCCGAGGGTGCAGATTCAGTTGTCCGGTGATGTTATAGGGAACCAGCGGACCCCACTCGACCGTTTCCCGTAGCGGATCGATATGGTCTTGTAGCAG
>JAUIHJ010000505.1 GCA_030432015.1 bacterium | reverse complement strand
TCGTGGCACTGGTGGTATAACTTCGGCACCGGCGACATGGGGAACGACGGCGTGCACGAACTTGATTACGCCCGCTGGGGACTGGGAGTCGACACGCATCCCTCGCGAATTTCGGGCCTCGGCGGGAAACTGTTCTTCGACGACGATCAACAGTTTCCCGACACGCAGTACGTGGCTTTTGACTATCCTGCGACGGAACAAACGGGCCAGCGAAAACAACTCGTTTTTGAAATGCGTCTGTGGTCTCGGTATGGCTTGGAAGGGGTCGATAACGGCAACGCGTTCTATGGTACCGACGGTTGGCTATTGTTAAGCAAACGCGGGATCCTCAAACGGTTCGACGCACAGAATCGACCACAGCCCGTTTCCGACAGCCGTCCCCGATTGACGAGCCACTTTCAAAATTTCATTGATTCGATTCGCGGCACCGACCAAGCTCGGGCCGGGATTGAAACCGGACACGTGTCGGCCTCACTCTGCCACTTGGGCAATATTGCAACGCGGCTGGGCCGCTCGCTACAGTTCGATCCGGAACAGGAGCGGATTCTCGACGACCCCGAAGCAAGCCAGATGCTTGGCAGGACCTATCGCGAAGGGGGGCATTGGGGGATTCCGGCCGGCGTCTGATGCGATCGGAAAGTTGGAGAGCGGGCGAACGACAGCCAAGTGTGTTGCCGCAACTTGGATTGCGGGTTGGTCGGTCCGGCTCTCGCCGCGCGCACCCATCAAAGCGGTGCCATCAACCCCGGGTCGCTGCCGTTGGGCGTGACTTGCGGATTGCGCCCCAACTCGGTTGGGACGCAATCCCAAGATCAAATCTGATTACCCGCGAGCAGAACCCGCGAGCCAGGCGTCACAGCTATCGACAACGACGTCGCAGCGACCGAAGCCGGCAGACGTGCCGTCGTTTTTGGCACTTCACGGTCGCCGCCACAGCAACGCCACCCTTTTGGGTTGGTGTATCCTTCTGAGCGGCAGAATCTTGCTGCGTGGGGCCACCGGCGTCAGTCACAACAGCATCACTTGGAGATGGCACGGCCGCGGCGGCCTCAGCGGCAGCTTGTTCGGCAGCAGCCTTGGCGGCAGCGGCTTCGTCTGCAGCTTTGTCAGCGGCAGCTTTCTTTTCGGCCGCAGCTTTGTCAGCGGCAGCTTTCTCTGCGGCAGCCTTTTGAGCAGCTGCTTTTTCGGCAGCGGCCTTCTTCTCAGCCGCAGCTTTGTCAGCAGCAGCTTTGTCAGCCGCTGCTTTGTCAGCGGCGGCTTTGTCAGCAGCAGCTTTGTCAGCCGCTGCTTTGTCAGCTGCCGCTTTGTCAGCTGCTGCTTTGTCAGCCGCTGCTTTGTCGGCAGCTGCTTTGTCAGCTGCCGCTTTGTCGGCAGCCGCTTTGTCGGCCGCCGCTTTGTCGGCGGCGGCTTTCGCGGCATCATCCTGTGCAGGCGCGGCGTCTTGCGCCTCCGCTGCCTGATCATCGCCGGTCGCCATTTGACGAGGCACAACGACGGGACTAAACGCATAGGCCAGCAGAGAGACAGATAAAAGTACCGCAAGGTGTCGTTTGGCGTTCACGTGGCATCTCCTTCGATTCAGAATTCGGTTAGGACGACTTTGCCCTGTGGGCAGTTCGGACTCGATTCAAGACCAACCCGGTGCGTACTTTACCCAAACTATCACAGCTGTGCAATTGCCCAAACTGGGAGACTTACGCTAAATACGCTGCTCCCGGAGGCCAGCCCCGCTGATCCCCAACCATCAAATTCGGGCCGATTCAAACCGGGGCTGGACGAGCGGCCGATACTATTCCTGGTCAGGTTAGACATCATCGCAACGTCACACTAGACTTGCACAACGACGACGGGGCCAAGATTTCTGCGAACGACTTTGCTCAACATGCCTTGGCCATTCTTCTTCAGTTTGACCTCGCGTCGCAAAGTCACACGATTGCAATCTCGCGGTATCATTCTGCTGATCGTCCTGGTGGTGATCGTCGTTCTCGCGCTTGCCGCGTACACATTCAGTGATTTGATGATGACGCATCGCCAAGCGACGCGATGGTCTGGCCGGCGCGTCCAAGCTCGCCTGCTAGCAGAATCGGGCGTTGTCGCCCTCCAGCGTTTCTTGACCCTGGACCCGCAATGCCGCGATGCCGAGGGGGGCATCTACGACAACCCGGGTCGATTTCGTGGCGTGGCTGTCAGCGACGGTAACAGGGCTGACGTGCGAGGCGGTTTTTCCATTGTGACCGCCGCGGTCGACCAACGACGCGTGTCGCGAGATGTACGGTTCGGAGTGGAAGATGAGTCGGCCCGGCTAAACATCAATGCGTTGCTGCTGGTCGACGGGGGCCGCGAGGAAGCTGCTTTCGAAATGCTGATGGGCCTGCCTGGAATGACGGCGGAAATTGCAGACGCGATTCTGGATTGGCTTGACGCGGACGACGAGTCGCGGCCCTACGGCGCTGAGACGGACTACTATCGTTCGCTTCCCCAGCCCTATGCGGCAAAGAATGGGCCACTCGACTCCGTCGAAGAACTCCTCTTGGTCCGCGGCGTGACGCCGACCTTGCTGTTCGGCCGTGACCACAATCACAACAACTTCGTCGACCCGCTCGAAATGCAAACGGCCGACGACAATATTCCAAGCCTGCGAGGCTGGTCCAGTTTGCTGACGATCTACAGCAACGAGCACATTGATCAATCCTCCCACGAGGAACGCGTATACGTGAATCAAGACGACATGCAACGACTCTATGATGAGCTCCTCGCCGTGTTTGACAACAACCGACAGTGGGCCTTGTATATCGTCGCCTATCGACAAAACGGCCCCTTCGCCGGCGAGAAAACGATGGAGTCAACAACCCGTGAGCTCGACTTGAGCGCTCCGGCGCAATTCCCAGTTCGACATGTGTTGGACCTGGTTGGCCAGAACGTCCGGGTAACCATGCAGGGAGACTCTACGCCGATTGTCTTGCCATCACCCTTTCAGGCCGACGAGGTCTTGGATCTGCTTCCCCAGCTGGATGCTGCACTGTCGGTCTACGCGGCTCCCAACATTCTCGGGCGTGTCAACGTCTTGGAAGCCTCACCCGAAGTCTTGCGTTCGATTCCGGGCCTGGATGAAAATATGCTGGAGCAGATTTTGGCCGGACGCACTTCACCAACTGCGACGCAAGACGAAATGTGGTTGCTCAGGGAGAACATCGTGACGCTCGATGAATTCCGCAAGGTTGCTCCCTTCATCAACCATCAGGGCAGCACGTATCGAGCCCAGGTCGTCGGCTACTCTGCGGATGGCAAGGCGTTTTGCCGCCTGGAGGTGGTCGTCGACTCCGGTGGTGATGTGCCCCGACTGTTAATGTGTCGCGATCTGAGCCGCTTTGGTCCTGGATTCTCGCGGGACGGGTTGGGACTGGCATCCCCGGAAACTCGACAATAGCCACCCACGCGCCTCGAACGGCCCGCCTGGCAGGCTCGAGATTCCATCCGTCCCGGTTGGCGTTGACCGCGCGCGGCCGGCTCTTGTACAAGGAGCGGCCCGAATGGGGCAATGCGTCTTGTGCTAGCGAATGGACGAACCATGGCAACGGTTGCTGGAGAAGCGGGAAATCGACTGCCGTCGACACCTTGGGGGCACTTGCCCCCCAGGATTCGTACCCTTTTCGTGGCGGATCACCAACGGACCGGCGGCTGGTTGGCGGATGCGTTCGCCGCGGATAGCGCCACGGAAGTCCTCTTGGAAGAATCGGCCGGGATGGCCGACGGACTACGGCACTTGCGAGAAGATTCCTACGACGCCGTGTTGGTCTGCCATGAAGAACCGGACCTGGATTCGCTTGAATTCCTCGATGCCTTACGTGCCGGCGGCGGGGACGAGCAACCTGTGATTGTGCTCGGGAAGCTCAGCGAACAAGAGATGTCGGCGTTGTGCTTCGAGGCGGGTGCGGACGCCTACGTGTGCATCAGCACAACGACCATTCGGTCGTTGATCTGGACGGTTTCGCGTGCCATCGAGCGTCGGGTGTTGATGGCTGAGAATCGCCGGTTGCGGCAGGCAGAAAGCCATCGCCGCAAACTCGAACATCAGGAAGCGACCCGGCTTCTGTCGCAACAACGGGCGATGTTGGCCGGCACCGAAGCAGGACGCCGAGACAACGAAGGCGCCGCCGACACGGAACCCGACGAAGCGAGGGACCGCGCCGTGCCGCTTGGCACGCCACTGGCCCAGCCACTCTCCGCCCGATATCGAGAACTTCTGCGGACGTATGTCATCATGGGATCTGGCAACCTGGCAGCCGAAATGAAGCAGCTTGCCGAACTGCTGGCAGCGTCCCAGGTCACGGCCCAGCAGGCGATGCTGCTTCACCTGGACGTGTTGGACGAGATGATCGCAGGCCTCGGCCATCGCAGCGCACGGCATGTCATGAACCGCGCCGATATCCTGATCTTGGAAATGATGGTCTGCCTGGTGGAAGGCTACCGCACGCGACTCCGGGGACAGCTGCATTCTCCCGAAGAGTGCCCGCGCGCTGAAATGCGGGCCCCCGAGCGGCAGCCACATCCTTCCGCCACAACGTTGGGCCCGTAGCAGACGGTTTCCCGCCCAAGCGACAAACCAGGCCTCGGTCCTGCCACTGGTTACTCAAAGTGCTTGGCGTACGCGTCCCGATAAGCTCGCTCGCTGGCCGGAAAGATCGACGCGAAACCGGCCTCATCAACCGCACCGCGCTGAAATCGACACTTGTCGAAGATCGGCATCGACACCTGCGTCACCGCGTCGACACCCCGTTTGACGACTTCGCCCTTAAGCGCATAAAGCCGTTCGTGGTCCCAGTCGGTCAATTCGATAAACGGAATCGCTTCGGCGACGGAAATCACCTTGGGAAGTGCAAACGGACTGAAGCCGTGAAATCCCAGGACGCGCGCCGGCGCAAACGAACGGACGTGCCCCCGACTTTGGCCACCGGAATAGACCAGCGAGTGCTTAATCGCGTCAACGCCCCACCCTTCCTGATATAACATCAAGTTATTCAGCACGCTCCGAATGGTAAGTTCGGGGTTCTCTTCGATCGGATAGTCTTTCAAGTTTTCATCGCCACCGTCACCGTCGGCCAGATACTTCCAGTCGGGATAGCGGTTGCGAATCTCGCGGCACAAAGCGTACGCCATGGTCGCCGACTGAACATCCAGCGGCTTGTAATCTTCAATCACCCGAATCGCTTCACGAAAATCAACCTGAGCACGTTCGACATCGATCACCTCCAGGAACATGCTCATGTCCAACTGGTCGAGAAACGCTTTGGCTTGCGCCGCATCGGTTCCACCATCGATCGAGAGGGTGAAGGCCTTGAGCCGCGCCGGCGATTCGCCGCGCCGTAGCATCAGGTAATGCAGGACCAGGAAGACCGCCCCGCTGTCGATGCCTCCGGAAAAGAGGACGCCGATTGGCGCTTGGCGGGGAATTGAATCCAACCAGCGATCACACTGTTCGGCCAGAGCACTGATGTACTGGCGGCCGATCGCGTCGACGTCGGCCGGCAATGTGTTACGACAGGGCGCTAAGTAGCGGTGGTACTGCGGGTTCGGATCGGGACAGCCGACCAATGCGATCTCGACCAGATAATGGGCCGGTACCATCCGCGTGTAGGACGGGTGGAATTGATCCTGCAATCCGGCTTGCTCGAGCCAGGCTTGAATCTCTTCAATGCGTTCGGCGACGATCAAACAAGGTCCGGCGACTTGCTTGGCCAGAAAATATCGCATCGGGCGACCAATCGACCGCGCCATTCGCACGACATTGCCTTGCTTTTGCAAAATGGCAAACTGGCCCTCAATCGCATCAACACGCACAGGATCTCCCGAAGCGACAGCCTGGGCCGCCTGGTCCGGTGTCATATTGAGCAGCACATTGGCGGTTGGGTCGAGCAAATCGACAAGCCGTTCGACGGTCGTGACGGACTGCATGAGCTTCCTTTCGACAGCTGGGAGGTTTCGCGGACGGCTTCTCTGGGACGCATGCCACGGCCGCAGCCAGGTGCGACTTGTGCGCCGCCGCCCTGTACGTTGCGGTCAGGCAGCGGGCGTCGCGGTCAGAGAAAACGTGACCCGCATTGTGATGCGATACGGACCGATTCACAATCCGGTTCGCGCGGAGGTCATGTTTCAGCGAGCAAGCCGCACCGGGGTGATCCTCCGTCAACACCTCGTGCCATCCGGGTGCACGATGCTCCCCCCGCCAACGCCCGTGAGACATTGCCGCACCGGTTGAAGCTTGACATCGAATTCAACCTTGCCGTACGCTCGTTAAACGATGCGCCAATACCCCGCGCGGT
>JAUIHJ010000504.1 GCA_030432015.1 bacterium | reverse complement strand
AGGTTCAATCCACCTTTGGCGTCGCGGGCGTTGTGACATTCCAGACAATGCCTGGCCAGCAAGGGGACGATATCGTGCTCGAAGTCGGCTGCGGTTCCCTGGCGAATGAAGCCCGCCGTGATCGCCACCAAGGCGGCGGCCGTGACCAGCCTGTGGGTCGGTGACCGCCTGACGGCCCGCTGTGAAATGAGATGGAGCATAGGGGGCGAACCAAACGAATTTGAGAGTGGGGAGGGGCGAGGTTGGGACGTACGGCGCCGTTCGTCATTGGGACCTATCAGACCAGCTTTGGAGAAGCCGTGCAATCGATTCACTGCGATGGACCGGCCGGTTGAGGCGATGCGGCTGATTGGCTGCGAAGGGCTGCTGCGGTCATGAGGGCTGCCTGCGCCGCCTGCGGGTCCCCCATGGAATTCAGCAGCACGGCCAATGCCTCGTGCACTTCTGCTTGTCCGGCATCGATTTCCAACACGCGCTCCAGGGAGGTGCGAGCCTCCACGAGGTTGCCCAGTTGCTGCCGGCAGATCCCCAGCAGGAACCAGTCGCCTGGATCCAGCCTTAATTCCGTCAAACGGGTGAGATCTTTGGCGGCGCTTCCGAAATCACCGCGTTGCAAGTGATATTGGGCCGACCGATCCAAGGCGGCCACAGCGTCCTCCGGCATGAATTCCTGTTGCGCGGGCGCGACGTTCTCCCAACGCTGGGCCGATCCACGGTCACCGCGTGCATCGGCCGCTTCGGCCAATGCCGTTGCCACCGCGGGATCGTGGAGCCCGCGGTCGGCGGCTTGCACCAGAAGCGACTCGGCCTTCTGCAGGTACGCTTGCCGCACCGGGTCTGTTGAGCGTTTGTGGTACAGCGCAAAGTAGGCCAGGCCCAACATTCGAATTCGTTCGATTTCGGCGAGTGATGCAGACGGGTTAAGGATCGGACGCAGCGTCGTCGGGCCCGATCGCGGTGGCGCCTGCGGTTCTTGGGCGTGGATGCCAATTCGATGGTGTGTGAACGCGATATGTGGAATGTCCGTCGTCGAAGTTGGCATATGACAGGCGGTGCAGTCATTCTGGTTCTGTTCCGTGCGTGTTGCCGGCGCGAGCGTGCAGGTTTCGCTGGTATGACACGGCAGGCACTGATTGCGGGCGGCGGCGAGCGAGGCGTGAGTTGCGGTCGTCGTCAAGGTTGCCGGTCCGTTCGTCGTGGTGTCCGCATGCACGTCGTGGCAGGTGATGCAGGTCAGTGAATCGGACTCCTGATAACAACGGCTCTGCTGAAGCTGTTCGACATGTCCGGTCACCGTCATGTCGTTGTTGTCGGCAGCCGTGTAGTTGGCGTAGAAGTCCTGCCACGGCAGGCCGGGTCGAAACTCGCCGCGCCGCCGCCCGCGGACCGCGACGCGCACTTCGCCCTCCAAGTGGCACTGATGGCAAACGGCTTCGGCCAGGGCACGTGGCAAGCGGCGCGGATTGACAATCGTGTCGTCGGGGTTGCTCGCCGCCAGGCCACCTCCGCTGGAGTGTTTTTCCGCATGCAACGCGCCCGGGCCATGACACCGTTCGCAACCGATGACCGCTTCGTTCAGGGTGAATCGTTCGATGCTGCCCGGTTCCGGCGTGATGGCGCCGGCGTGGCAGTAGACGCAGTCGAATGTGGCGACACGATGAAACGATAGATGTTCGGCTCGATCAAAACCGGGTGACATGTGCCAGCGGTCGAGCGAAGCGTACCAGGTGAGCGGGGATTCGATCAAGAAGCCATCGGTTTCGGCCAGGTACGATCGCGTGAATCGCCCGGACCCAACCAGGTACTTTAATGGGTGATCGGCGACCACGATTTCCTGACCATTGATTGGAATCAATTCGCGGTGCCTTAGTTGACGGTCTTGACGATAGACGTGGTATCGTCGACCCGAGGCGGAATGATCGATCATCGCATCGGGCGGCTCGTGTGTTGGATCAACGACTGACATCGAACGACTATGGGCCGTGGCCGCGTAGGTTTGATGCTGGTCGGGATGGCATTCGCGACAACTGGCGGAACCGACGTAGGCGACGTCGAGTTGCGTGTTGAGGTACGGGCTCTTTGCCCGAATCGGAAGCGGCGCCGTTGCATCGACCTGTGGTGAGGGGGCCACGGGGTCAGTGCGTTGCCACCACCAGAGCGTGGCGCCGGTGCCTGCAACCAGCAGCACGATCAACAGGCCGACGCGGTTTGTCCACGGTCGCTGCGACCGCGTGGGACGCGTGTTCTGGGGATGGGGCAAGCGACGCTCCGCTTGGGACTTGATCAGCAACGGACGCTCGGCGCGTCGCCGCAATGTCAGTTGCGCACGCAGATCAACTTGGAACGCGTGCGAACGAACAGGCAGCCGTCGGCGATCGCGGGGGTCGCCACGATGCTGCCATCCATCTGATTTCGGGCCAGCACTTCCAGGGACGGGCTGTCTTGAAGCACGACGATGACCCCGTTCTCGCCAGCGACGTAGATCTTGCCATCTCCGCGAATGGGTGACGCAAAATAGTCGCCTGGATTCCGGATTCGCGACGTGGTTCGGATCGCGGTTCCGCCAGCTGTTTCAAACAGCGAAGCGATGCCACCGGCTTTGATCAGGAGCATGCGGTTTTCCGAAATCAGCGGTGACACGATGTGGTCGGTATGCTTGGTGGGGTGCTTCCACAGAACGTGCGATCCGGTCACGTCGCCCCGACCGCCGCCACGAATTGCCATGATGAACTCGTCGGCGGGCGCTTCCGCATCAAAGCGAGCACCGGCGAAGTTCGACGGGTCCAGGAATGCTTTGTCTAATTCCTCGCCTTCCAGGAAGCCGTCGCCGTTTTCATCGCCCCGGTCAAAGGTCTTGCGATAAAACGCGGCGGGGATCTGCTGCGCCCCGACAAAGGCCTGCATCTCTTGCTTCGACAGTTTCCCGTCGTTGTTGCCAGTGTCTGACCGGTCGGCGGTCGCGAGCCATTGGTTGGCGATTCCGCTGCTTTGCAGCGAGATGTAGATCAAGCCGTCCTGGCTGACCGGTGTGGTCTTAATATTTCGCAGCAACGTGTTGGCGTGCCAGAGGCGTTCGCCGGTGTTGGGATCATAGCCGATCAACTGCCGCGTGCCCGCGACGACGATTTCCGGTCCCTGATCGGTCTCACAAACGACCGGATGCGAGTAGTTCACGGCCATCGCATGCCGGTCGTCCTTCCAGAGCAGCGTGCCGTTGGTCTTGTCGAATGCGTAAATGGCCGGGTTAAGGTCGTCGTCCTGGCAGAAAATTAGCTTGTTGTCATGCAGGACCGGCGACATGCCCGGTCCCCACTTGAACACAAAAAACGGCGTCGGCAACGGATGATGCCAGGCATCCACGCCGGTCTCTGCATCAACCGCTCGCATTCCCAGCGTACTGAAGTAGAAATAGACACGCTCGCTGTCGGCGGCCGGCGTGGTGCTGCAATGGCTGTTGGTCTTGTGGATTTCAGGCAAGTCTCCGGTCGGCCACGTACGTTGCCACAGGCGATGGCCATCGTGCGCATCGTAGGCGAACAACCCGATGGTCTTGTCGTCGACCATGGCACTGACAAAGACGCGGCCCGATGCCACGATCGGGCAACCGATCCCGTCCCCCAAATTGACCGACCAATGCGCGTTCTTGGCAGAGAACTGGACGGGCAGCGACTCGGTTGATTCTGATAATCCACTGCAATTCGGGCCGCGAAACTGCGGCCAGTCGTCCGCTTGCAGGAAACCGCACAGGGCGATCATGACCCCTGCCCACGCCATCAGCCCAGGCGTCACCAACGGACACGACGCGGCGCGTCGCGGTACGTAATTGGTCGGCAGAATTTGTGTCGCTAATACCATTCGTCGTGCCATGATTCTGGTCCTCGAATTTTTCCTAGATCGTAACGGCCCGGTTGGGATCGGACAACGTTTCCCTGCCAGCGCGAATTCGAAATCGCGTGGCGCAGCACTAAAATGTCCCGTAGTTGGGGGTAAATTCTGGGATTTTTTTGAAAAAAAGCTTTACGCACCACACGGACGAAGGTGGTCGTGACCACTGGAATTAGTGTAGGTTCCGGGCCAACGTGATGCGGAGGCAGTCGAGACGTGCCACGTTGCTAGGAGGTCGACGCGAAAAAAAACTCTCACCCCCGGGGCAAATATGCGACTGAAGAGCCGGCGCCTGAAGAGACAGCAACGAAACAAACAGCAATTCTTATTTGAGCGACTCGAGGCAAGGCGATTACTCGCCAGCGATTTCATGCTTGCGGTTCTGCCTGATACGCAGTACTACAGCGAGTCGCATCCAGAGATCTTTGCCAGTCAGACCCAGTGGATTGCCGACAACGTCGACGAGGAGAACATTGTCTTCGTATCGCACGTTGGCGATGTGGTCGACAACGCGGACCAGCTCACCCAGTGGCTGAATGCGGATGCCGCGATGGACCAGCTTGACGGAGTGGTCCCTTATTCCGTTGCCCCGGGGAACCATGACTTCATCGACCTGGACACGCACAATGGCCCCAATAATTTTGTTGGTGTGTTTGGATCGGCCCGCTACGAGGACGAATCGTGGTACGGGGGCGCTTCTCCCGATCAACTGAATCACTACCAGAGGTTTTCTGCCGAGGACCTCGACTTCCTGCATTTGACGTTGGAGTGGGAGCCTCGTCCCGGCGCCATCAGTTGGGCCCAGGGCATTCTGGACGCGAATCCAGGAATACCGACCATCGTTACCACGCATGCCTATTTGGACGGATCCGGCAGCCGGTTTGACAACGCGGAGTCGCCAGACGGCGCGGATGCCGAGGAGCTCTTTCAGAGTTTAATTACGGTCAATCCTCAGATTTTCTTGGTGCTCGGAGGGAACTATCACGACGAGGCGCACAATGTCTCGTTCAATGATGCCGGCCTGCCCGTCTTGGAATTACTCACCAATTATCAGACGCGCTCCAACGGCGGAGACGGCTATTTGCAATTGCTGAACTTCCGTCCCGACCTCAATCGCATCGACGTCACAACGTACTCGCCGTCGCAGGACGACTTTGAAACCGACAACGACAGCGAATTTTCGTTTGACCTCGATTTTGATGCCAGGCTGAGTTTTGGCGATCCGCCTACAGCGTCGCTCTACACGCCACTCGATAATGGAGTCAACGACCAGGATGATGCCGCCGGGTCGGTCAGGGTCAGTGCCGTTCAAGCGAAGTTTGAAGTGCAGTTGGCGGATGCCGTGCCCGGCATTGATGATACGACGGTCACGCCTGGGACGGTGGAACTCCGAAGGGACGGGGAATCACTATCGAGTCCTAACGACTTCGGAGTCGCGTACGATGCAGAAACGGACCGCCTCACGCTGAGCCCCTTCACCGGTGATTTCGAAGTCGGTGCCTACACGATCATGCTGAATGGTGGCAGCGACAAGATTGCCGATCTGAACGGCAATGTCATGGCGCCGTCGACGCTTGAGGTGACGATCGATTCTGATTCGTCGAATGACGTTCCGCCCAACGCGCTCTATTTCACGATGAGCTCATTGGCAACGTTCCCGAATGGTTTAGTCGCAGATGACGATGACATCGTGTACTTCGACGGCACCGACTTCAATCTGTTCTTTGATGGTTCGGACGTCGGCGTGGAGTTGCTGACGATCGACGCCATGACGATCTTGAGTTCCAACGAGATTCTCTTGTCGTTTACCGGCGCGATGGAATTTCCCAGCATCTCGGAAAGGGTCGATGACTCGGATATCGTCAAGTTCACCGCGACTTCGTTGGGCAACAACACGGCTGGAACATTTTCGCTCTACTTCGACGGTAGCGACGTGGGGCTAACCAGCTCAAGCGAGGACATTAATGCCTTGTCGATCTTGGATAATGGGCATCTGATCATCTCGACCAAAGGGGATTTTGACGTCGACGGCGCGGACGGTGAAGACGAAGACCTCATCGAATTCAGTCCGGACTCACTTGGTCTGACCCATCTTCGACAGTCCGAATCTCGAACCTCTTTTGTGTGTGGCAGTTACGACGTGGACGCGGCCTGTTGGCACTACGTCACAAACTCGGGCCAGGTATTGTAAACAGCTCCAATCAGTTCAGCAGCCGCACACTCGGACCTAACGCGACGCCGACCGCCCGGAGCGCACGACTCGTGTCGCCAACGGGCGAGGTGCGGAGTACGAACGTCTTTTCTCCTAAGGGCAGCGTCAGTTCCTGCAATTCGTCCAAGTCGTCTCGCAATCGCTGCCATTCCACGCGCCAACCTTGCGACTCCAACCGGGCCTGCAACTCTTTCAACAACACCAACGCCAGAAAACTGCAGAACACGTGGCCGCGAATCGTGT
>JAUIHJ010000503.1 GCA_030432015.1 bacterium | reverse complement strand
CGCCTCCAACTCGTCAATAATGCGCCAGTTAGGAGGCACACCCAATTCCAGGCTCAGGCTGCGGGTCATCTGGATGAACAAGCTGTCGAGCGTGCTGATGCGCAGGCGGTAGAGTTGGCCAAGCAATTCGCGTAGCAGTTCGGCACACGCCTGTCCCGTCAGGTCGTCAGCGCCGATGAATTGCCCTACCTCGCGCCGCACGCCGTCGTCCAGCACCGCCGCGGCCAACCTCGCAACAATGCGATCCAGAATTTCGCCCGATGCTTTCCGCGTGAATGTCGATGCCAACACACGATCCGCGGATGCCCCACCGTACAGCAGGGCCAAGTAGCGGTGGGCCAGCTGAAACGTCTTGCCCGTCCCCGCCGACGCGCGGATGACCAGATTTCCCAGGCTCGTTTGTGAATTGTTCATCCGTGAGATTGCACCTGATGCTTCAGTCCTTTGGTGATTCGCGTCACGTCATCATGACGCGAAATCTGCGGCGCGCCCATCCGGGCGAAAGGAGACGGACGGATTCGTGCTGCGGCGGCGCCCTGTTGCCATGTCACTCGGCGCATCAGTCTTGAAGTCTTGAAGTTGCGTTAAATGGGTGCGCAACGGCTCAATAACATCCAGACGACATATTCCCGGGGTTGGCACGCCAGGCTAGAACCTGACATGCCGTCGGCATTCACAGGAAACACAACGTCAAAACCGACGTGTCGGGTTACTTTAACAGTGCCACTTCAATCCTGACGCGTTGCGCTGCAAACTTCACCGTTTAAGCAATCGAATTGCCCTGTGGCAAAGTTGCATTCCGTTGAATCCGGTCCGCGGACCAGCTAGACTCACCACTTCCTGCCGGACTGGATGGTACGACGATCCTCCCACTCCAGCCCGCAACGCATGCAATCTTACGCCCCCCGCCGATTCGAGGAAGCCATGTCGCGAATTACGTTTGCCGTCGTATTGATGTTTTCCGGTGGCTTGGTGACGACCGCACTGCCGAATCAGGCCCGCGGTGTTGAGCCTGTCCAAGTTGCAGCGACTGACTGGCCATGGTGGCGAGGCTTGACCCGAGACGGGGTCGCGGACGAGCATCAAACGCCCCCAACGACTTGGAGCGAATCCAGCCACGTCGTGTGGAAGGCTGCCGTGCCAGGTCGCGGCCACGCGTCGCCGACCGTGGTTGGCGACTTTGTCTATCTGCCAACGGCGGACGAAAAGGAGCAGATCCAATCGGTGCTTTGTTTTCATCGTGGCACCGGCAAGTTGGCGTGGAAAACCGACGTGCATGTGGGAAATCTCGAACAAAAGAGCAACAAGAAGGCCTCGCAGGCCTCGGCGTCGATCGCCTGTGACGGGCAGCGACTGTACGTCAATTTTGTCAACCAAGGTGCGGTTTTTACGACCGCCCTCGACCTGCACGGTCAACAGCTCTGGCAGACACGGATCAGCGGCTACGTCACACACCAAGGTTACGGTTCGTCGCCAGCCATTTACGAGGGCTTGGTGATCGTTTCCGCGGACAATAAGGGAGGCGGTGCCATCGCCGGGCTGCATCGCGCGTCGGGCAAGATCGCTTGGAAGCACACACGGCCGAAGAAGCCAAACTATCCGTCGCCGGTGATCCTCCGCGCCGCCGGTCGCGACCAATTGGTGTTTACCGGTTGCGATCTCGTTTCCAGCTATGATCCACTTTCGGGCGAGAAACTGTGGGAGTTCCCCGGCGCGACGACCGAATGTGTGACGTCCACGGTCACCGACGGTCAACGAATCTTTACCAGCGGTGGGTATCCCAAGAACCACCTCGCAGCGATGGAAGCGGACGGATCGGGCACGACCACGTGGGAGAACCCGGTCCGCGTCTATGTGCCGTCGCTGCTGATGCACGGAGGTCATTTGTACGGGGTTACGGATGCTGGCGTTGCCACATGCTGGAATCCGAAAACAGGTGAGACACTGTGGAAGAGCCGGCTGAGCGGGGCGTTTACCTCGTCACCCGTCTTGGTCGGCAACCGGATCTACGTGACGAATGAGACTGGCACGTCATTCATCTTTCTAGCGCAGCCCTCGGGCTATGAACTCGTTGCGGAAAACGACCTGGGAGACGAGGTTTACGCAACGCCGGCCATCTGCGGTGATCAGATCTTTACCCGTGTCGCCGTTCGCCACGATGGCACGCGAGAGGAGTTCCTGTACTGCTTGGGCAAGTGACGCGCGGTCAGCGATTTACGCCATCGACCTCGCCGCTGTCAGGCAGCCGGGCGGAGCGGTTTGGCCATGATTCGCGGATGGCTTATCGCGTCGCTGGTTCCCACCGGGCCGGTCGGATTAACAAGGGTGTGTCGATTTGCCCGGCTTCCAGCAGCCGCAGATAGAACATGCCGATCCCCGCCAAGCCAAACATCAGGCTGGGGGTCTCGCCCACCTTCGTTCCTCCGCATGCCCAAGGCCGTCCCTGGCATTCGAATTGGCGGATGCCGCAACGCCCGACCGTTGCCGCGACATCGTGCAGTTCGGGTTGCTTCAAAATCTCCGCGGCGGCGACAAACAGCTCCGCGTTCCCCGCCCGACCGTGGCAGAGAGAAAAGTCCGTGCGGGGATCGGTGTGCGTTTCGAGCCAGATTTGTGTGCTTGCCAACGCCGCCCGGATTTCCTCGGATAGTTCGGCATCGTCATACCCCAACTCCCAGGCGCGGAGTCGCGATAAGCCAATTCCGACGGCGCCATGACACCAGGCGGTGACAAATTGCGGCGGCACGGGCTGCGCTTCCGCGACCTCATCCTCGTCGAGGCGAAAATCTGGCCAATTGTTCCGGTCCAGGCAAAAATGGGTGCGTTCATAACGCCACCCAGCGCGGGCCGCTTCAAGGAACCTGGTGTCGCCAGTCTGGTGATGAAGCTCCAGGAGGGCGGTGGCGATACCAGCGGCTCCGTGCGAGTAGCCGGTGAGATTTCGCTGAGCGAACCCCGGCATGGTCGACCAGGACCAGCCGTCTTCGGACCGGTCCGCCAGAGCAAGGAGTAGGTCCCCCTGACGAATTGCCGAGTCCAGCAACTCGTCGCGGCGAAACCGATCCGCGACCGCCAGTTGCACTTGAATCAAACCGGCGCTTCCGTTGATCACATCGAGCGACGTAGGACCGGTCTCCTGGGCGGAAATGGCCAAGAGCTGCTCGAGGCCCCGTTGCCGCAGCGGCTCATCCGCCAAGGCGACGCCCGCCTCAATTGCAGCCAGACAGACTCCCGCTGCACCATCGAAGAGACCAGTCTGGCTGCTGGGCAACCGCCCCAGGCCGACCAGGGCGTGCTCGATGGCGCCTCGCAAGACGGTGGCGACCTGGAGTGACGGTCGCGACTCGAGGTAACGCGCCAGGAACAGTGCGATACCGGCCGTCCCCGAGTAAAGGTCGATATCGAGCGTTGCGAAAACGTTACAGAGTCCTTGCCGCGCCGGTCGCATCGTCCATCCCAGCCACGTGCAAGCGTTGCCGGCCCAGACGGCGTCGCGGCAGATCCGATGCACGAGGCGGTCGAGCATTTCCGAAAAATCGGCATCGTCCGATGTGGCCCAAGGTTGCACCGTCACGGGGCACGCTCCAGCGCGGGCGCCGCATCGAACATGTCGGCGCTGCCCGCGTTGAGGTACGGTCGTTCAAATGACAAACCGGCACGCTCGAAACGGTGTTTGAGCGCCCCGAGAAAGGCCTGCGGGTTAATCGCGTCCGCGGTGCGGACATCCAGGAGCGCTCCGGCAACCAACTCGCAACGCACTTGCCCAAAACTGCACGCACCGTGCGGATCGTCCGCAACGCTGATGCCTGTGCAACTCCGCCTCGTGAACAGAGGCACCGCCTCGCCGAAGTAGCGACGCATCCCGCTTGCCAATTCCATCACGAGCCGGTAGGTAAGGTCGAAATCTCGACGTGCGATGTAGAGCACCGCGGCATCGAGCCGATCGTAGTTTTCACGGTATTTCTGGCACTTGAACTCGAACGGGACCTGAAATCGATTCAGCACAGTGGTCAGTTGCTCGATAAGCTCCGGCGTCCCTTCCGGATCAAGGTGGAAATAGAAGCGGACGGAATCGACCGTATCAAACTGGTCGCTGAGCGTTTCACCAAAGGCGAAATAGAAACCCGGCTGAAGTTGTGTGGATTCACGAAGGACCAACAGGCTGACCAGGTCGCTGGGGCGCGGTAGCAGGCCCGGCCCGGCGGTGAATGCATATTGGCCGGGTGGGACGGTGCGATACCGGTCGCCGTTGCGGACTTGAACGTCACGCTCGGCGCCCAGATGGCAAATTTCCCAGCCGGGGTCCCAGCCGGTGCGGCTCTGATTGGCAGCCGACAGCCGGGTTGCGAAATGCGCGTCGGGAATGTAGTCCGGATCGTAATGGTGCGCGCGAGCGGGCCACACACCATTGAATCTGCGGGCAAAGCATTGCTGATAGATTGCGAGGGTGAGGGCCGCCGCGAGGGGGCTCGGCTCGCGGTCATCCGGCTCGGCCAATTCTCCGCCCGATACGGTCTGGCGGCGAGGCGCATCAGCCTCAGCGATGCTGTCGATTTCGAGCTGCCTTCCGCCAAAGGTGCACGCATCCGTGTGTTCGAATCGCACCGCCTGGCAGATCGTCGTCAAGTAAGGCTCCCAATCGTTTGGACTCACGCGGTCGCTCCTTCGAACAACCACGCTGCCGATCGTCGCGGGTCGCTTAGCAGTTGCCGACTTGCGTCCAGCACCGAATCGCACGTGCTGCTCAGTGCATCGGCATGCTGGTGACGTTCGACGATCGTTACCAGTAATTGGGCGGCCAGGAATCGAACGCAACGCAGGGCTCGTTCGGTAACGACGTCCGGGGACGCTGCCTGATCCTGCCAGTACGTTTGCCAGAATGCTTGAATCACTCCGGTCAGGTGCCTGCCACGGACGTTCCTGTCCAACACGGCGAAATCGGTAACGCCGTACACGTCCCCTTTCAGGAGCGGCTCGGCAAGATATCCTCCCAGCGCCCCGGCCACATCCCACAGCGGGTCACCCCAGGTGGCCATTTCCCAATCCACAAGATGCAATCGGGGCGCATCGTTCGCCGTGGGGGAGACGAGGCAGTTGCCCCACTTCATGTCGCCATGGATCAATTCAGCGGTCGACCATGTCGCCTGCAGGCTTTCCAGTTCACGCGACAACACGTCATCGGCTCGAATCGCTTCGGCAAGCTTCTGGACTGCCGGGCTGTCGCCAGCGTGGCCGTGCCGGTGGAATTGAAACACCCAGGGGACGCGAATCGGAAACGTGTCGTCCGCGACTGGCGTGGCTTGGCGAACCGAACAATGAAAGTTGGCCAAGGCAGTCGCCAACAGTCGAGCTAAGTCCAGCGGAAAACTTTGCAGCCGCCGATGGCATTGCACAAAATCCTCCGCGTCCGGAATACGCTCGACAATGACCACATGACGGACGGGATCGTAGCAGACGAGACGCGGCACGTGCTGCTGCCACGGGGCAAGCGCCGGATCTGACCATGCGAATTGATAGCAGCATGCCTCGCGCCGCAAGCAGGCAACGCTTGCCGGATCGAGCGACTTCAATTGCTTGACGAAAAGGCCGTCACCAGCGCCGCCGACGACGCGAAAACTGCGATGATGGCCATCGATCTCGAAAACGGAGAACGGAGCATGCACGACCGCATGCCGGGTCGCACATCCACGAGCAAGTAGGTAGTGGACCAGGTTTGTCGATGTCAAATACATGCAAAACCGACATCGCTAACGACGCGTCGCTGGAATGACAGCGGCAAACTCCAAGTTCATCGCGACATATTCAGCGCTACGCAACGATACCGCCACACTGGCCTTCGCCCTTGCGGGTAAAGCTCTCGGCGGCAATCACGTGTTCGCGTTGAGGCGGGGCGTACGCAACCGCGCCGCCACACTGACCTTCGCCCTTGCGGGTAAAGCTCTCGGCGGCCAGCACGTGCTCGCGTCGCTGTGGGCAATGTGCGACAGCGCCACCACATTGACCCTCGCCCTTTCTCGTAAAACTTTCGGCAGCGATGACGTGATCGCGCTGGGGAGGACAATAGCCTGGGGAAGAGAAGCCATTTGCATGAGACATGAAGTCGACCTTTCACTAAACAACTTACAGGATGCTTGGAATGCCCCAAAAAACGAATGGAACGCATCCGTCGCCCCTCTTCCTGTTTAACTCAAGGACCGCACGATTGCAACTTTCTCGCCCCGCGAATTTCACCTGAATTCCGTAAGAATGTTGGTTGGGCGAGCGTCTTACGGGATTCCGTAGACTGCACCGATTGAGGGGGGGCGGCCAACGTGTGCCGACTTTGATTTTTGGTTTGGCACGGG
>JAUIHJ010000502.1 GCA_030432015.1 bacterium | reverse complement strand
GGGCGCTAGATCGCGACATATTGCCTAACGTCGGAGACTTCACTTGAGTCTCGCTCAGCTTCTGAAGTGCCTGGTTCAGCAGTGATTCGCGATGCGTGACAGCCGCCAGCGTAGTCCGCGCGTTTATCCGCGCCTGACGCAAAGCCGCGTCCGCAACTTTCAGATCCGTTTCCGCCTGTTCAAACGCCTGCCCCGAACTGGCGTTTTGACCTAAAAGAGTCTTTTGACGCTCAAACTTCTGTTCTGCGTTCTCCAACAACAGCCTGGCACTTTCGACGGAAGGAAGCTGTTCCACATCAAAGGTGTCGGAAGGGGATTGTCGAAGATCAAGGCGCGACAGCTCCTGGTTTAGCGATTGCCTTGCCTCTTCCACCGCCAATTGGTAGTCAGTCGGATCGAGTTCCAGCAATGACTCGCCAGGAGCCACGCGGTCTCCGACATCGAAGTGCATGGCTTGAACGCGCCCCTCGACTTTGGGGGTGATTGTGATTCGCTCAAATCCATGCAAGGTGCCGACCACGGAAACGCGCCGTTGCACCTCGCGGATTTCCACGGACGCAACATTAACCGGCACCGCAGCGGCCACTGTTGTTTTGGTGACGGACTCCACCTCCGATTCGGACGGTTTTCCTTGACAACCGGCCACACAAAACGTGAGGACCGACGCCAACACGAGGGAGACCTGCGGAGTCCGGAAAGCTCGGAGTACCACTCCTGCCCGGTAAAGACTATTCATGGGAACCTCGCTTGGTCTCAACCAAAAGCCCGCGAAAGAGAATGTCCAGTACGTCTTCGCATTGGCGGGCCGGTGACTTCTTTCTGCCAGCGAAATAGTTAGTGAACATAGTTCCATAAAGAAGATCGGAAATGACTTCGGTAATCTGTTCGACCGGCAATTCGCGCACAGTTCCCGCACGGATCAACTCGCGAAACAGGTTCTGCCACGGTCCCATATTCGCCTCGCGGTGAACGAAATAGGTTGGCGTCTTCCGGTCCCGAAAATGGGCTCGTTCGTGGACGAGCAATTCAACGATTTCGGGATGCTCGTCGAAGAATGTCAGGTACGCACGGACGCCTTCGGCGATTCGCTCCAGTGGTTGTTTTGCCGTCGCGGCTGCGGCATCGACCGCCGTCTTGAGATTTCGCATTCCATGATCGACGGCTGCCAGAAACAGGTCTTCTTTGCTGGGAAAGTACCGGTAGACGGTGCCTTTTCCGACGCCCGTCTTGTCGGCAATCTCCTGGACATCCGCCGCCGCAAACCCGTGTTTCGAGAAGACCGCCGTGGCGGCGTCGAGGATTTCCGCACGGCGGCGCTCCGGAAGCTCGGCATCCGGCGGGCGCCCCACCGGACGTTTACTTTTTGAAGCGACCCGCATGGACAGGAATCTCCCTATTTTGTTAACGGACCAGTCCGTCCGCGAATTGTGTTAGTTTATCGGCTCCCGATCTTGCGTCAATCCCAGCTTCTTGCCGACTGACGGAGAGACACGGCGAACGGCGTGGCGCATGCCAATCGAAACGGAATTGAAGAGGCAGCCCCATGTCTCGCAGACAGAACCCAACTGCCGTTCACAATTCACCGCCCCGTCCAGCATTCACGATCGCAGGAAACGCCGGGAAGCTTACTGATCGATCTTGCCAGAGTACCTCGGGGGCCGCAGCCAATGACATGGCGGAAGCGGAACGCACTTGTACCACGCATTTGTCATTGGACGACACGGCGATGGCGGCGGCTTGGGGCAGTAGTTATCCGAGCAGCAGGACACTTCCGGGCACGGCAAAACCAGGCACGGTTTGGGGCAGTACGTGTCAGGACAGCAACTAGAAACCGGAGAGACACAGGGCGCTGGTTTGCGGATGTAATCGTCTCGGCAACACAATGGGCAATGGCCTACGCCGCCGAGGGCCTTGCTCGGCGGAGCCTTTGCAAAGGATGACCACTCATTGGCAGACGTGATCGCCGGCCTTGCCGTCAATAGAGCGACCACAATCAATCCGGCAATGCGTGCGGCGAGAATGGTTCGCCAGCCCTTCGTTTTCGGTTCGACGTTCATTCTTCCGTCCCTTCCGTTTCTGGCACTGGTCGTGGCGCGGGCAGCACATCGGGAGCGGGTGGCAACGGCGGGCCGCCGGGAAACTCAGACGGAGGTATTCCACCCGTCGAGGGCTCAAGCCGGATTTCCCAGCCGCCACCCAATGCCCGGTAGAGATCGACGAGGCTTTGAGCGGCGTTGCCACGGGCGACCGCCAGCAACTCTTGCTGGCCGAGGAGCAACTGCTGTACGGTGAACAGGCGGTTGAAGTCGATCTCACCCTCCCGGTACTTGACCTGCGCCACACGTTCGGCTTCACGCGCCTGGTGGGCGCTCTCTTCCCGCACCTTGATCTGATCGGTGAAGTGCAGGTAAGCAACGATGGCGTTTTCCGCTTCTTCGTTGGCTTGCAGCACTGTCTGCTGGTAATTGGCGGCCAGTTGCTGGAATCGAGCATCCTGAACGCGAATGTTGTTCAACAGCCGTCCATAGTTGAGCACGTTCCAGCGCAGCGACGGCCCGATGGTGCCGCCAAAGGCACTGCTCTTGAAGACATCACTAAAGTGTGCGGCCTCCCACGCCATCATGCCGTTGATCGAGATGTGGGGATAGAGTTCAGACTGGGCGATTCCGATTTCCGCACTCTGGGCAGCAACCAATCGTTCGGCACGTCGCACATCGGGCCGTCGCCAAATCAATTCGGCAGGTACGCCCACGGTGACGACATCGGAAGCGCGGGGAATCGAAGCCGGGCCGTCGAGCATGTACGAGAGGTCGTGAGGGGGCATGCCCATCAGCACTGCCAATCGGTTTTGAGCCTGTCGACGCTGAATCTCAAAGGCTTCAATGGCCGCCAAAGTATTGCCTAGATTCGCCTTCGCTTGCGGGGTATCCAGCTCGCTGTCGGCGGCTTTCGCGTCCAGCCGAGCCTGAGCTACGCGAACGCTTTCATTTTGCAGGTTGGCATTTTCGCGAGCAACGTCGAGACGTTGCTCCAGCGCTCGCAGTTCCACGTAGGTCGTCGCCACCTCGCCGATAAGTAAGACAATTGCGTCGTCGAATTCTTCCACCGAGGCGTCCAGCCGCGCGTCGGCACCCTCGATGGCGCGGCGGTATCGACCCCAGAAGTCCAGCTCCCAGGCGAGACTGCCGCCGATTCTCCAGTTGCTGAATTGCGGTGCCGCCAAATTCGCGAACGGTGAACCGGGAGGAATTGATGGGAACAGGGCAGTCTCCTGACTGCGCTGCGTTCGGGTGTAGTCCGCGATGACTTGCTGAGTCTGCGGAAAGAGATTGCCTGCCACCACCCCGCGCTGGGCCTGGGCTTCTGCGACAAGGAAACCCGCTTCGCGCAGCGTGATATTCTGCGAGTACGCCGTCTCCACGAGGCGGTTGAGCACCGGATCGTTGAAGACGGTCCACCAATCGCTGTAGTCTCCTGGCTCGCTGGAAATCCGCGAGCTTCGGGAGTCGATCCATTCGTCGGCCACCGGCGCGGCGGGCCGCTTGTAGTTGGGGCCAACTTTCAATCCGTTGTGAACGTACTCGCGGACGCTGGTACAGCCGCCTGCGCACGATACTGCCAACAGATACAGCAGTGGCAGCAGTTTCTGCCTCGCAGTGAATAGAACAACTCGGCGCATACCCCAGATTCCCTAAATTGCGACATTGCGCATGAAAGCTTCCGTCTTCCGGTCTAATTAGCGGACTTGCTGGTCAGTTTATTCATCGGCCACTTAACCGGATTGGATGAGAAAATCGGGTAAAACGGCGCTTGCCGACTGCCGAGGGCCCCTATCCCCGAACCAAGCCAAGGTGATCCGAATACCTCCCTGCGCCGCACTTTGTTTGTACTATCTCGCGAGACAATGCTTTTTCTCAAGCCATTAGCGAGAAACAGTTTGCAGCTTTTTTTCCCGATTCGGTGCCAGAGAAAACCGAACGCACCTAGTGTACTGATTCAACCAGATGGGGTTTTATCCAAAGACGCTCGGGCGCGGCGGACCATTGGTTGAACGAGCGACAAGGAGCTGGTAACTACGTCACCGAGATCGGTCTCGACATGCGGTGTGGAATCATTGCGGCCAAGGCGCAAAAAACGCTGCAAGTAGCTCTCCATCAATTCGAGCTGGCGTTTCGCTACGTCGAGGCTTTCGTCATGGCGTCCGGTGCATTGGCGAGCATGCAACTCGACCGCCAGCCGGCAGCCGGTCGCGGAATTTCGCATCTGATGCGCGATGCCAGCAAAGAGTTGGCCGAGCGTCCGCAGCCGCTCGTTCTGTCGAACATTGGATTCGTACTTCGCCAACATTTCCGCCATCCGATTGATCGACCGGCTCAGGTCGGCAATCTCGTCATCGCGAAGAGGTACTGGGATCGATTGAAAATCGCCTTCCGCGATTTCACCGACTTGAGCTTGCAATCGCTGCAACGGACGAGTCACTTGCGAGGCAATTCCCGCCGCCACGGCAACGACCAACAAAAGTGCGACGGAGCCAACTACGAGCGGTGGATAGGCAGCATCTCGCCACGCCTCAAGATAGCTCTCCTCAGGATAAAGAATATGCAGCGTCGCAGCTTGACCAGTGCTAGTACCACGAGCCATTCGAAGCGACTTGTGAAAGAAACGACCGCTTTCAAGTGAAACAGGCTCACCAAGGCCTTGGTCGCGCTCCACGAAGGGTGCAGATTCACTCAATCCAAAAAACGAGTTGTTTGGCGAACTGGACGCTACGACCGATCCATCCTGCTGAATGATCACAAACTCCGTCCCCGACAGGCCGCGCATCTTGCTGAGCACGCCGTCGGTCAGAGGGAAGTTTGCGTCAGCCAACGTAGTCGCCATCTCGTTCATCTCGCGTTCGATCCGCAAACACGTGCGTTGCACTGAAAGGAACGCATTCAACACGCTCACGGCCACGAGGCTGGCGAGCATTACGCCAACCATCGGCAGCATGATCTGGTTTCTCAATTGCCAGCGCATCGCGGAATACCCTTTACGAACATTGCTCAACGTTAATCTTATTAGGGGCGTGAACAACGTACAACGACGCGGACCATCAGCCGTGTCGGTTGAATCGCCATGCTTGTCGAACAAAAAGGCGCGGGGCATCGCGAGTCGAGCAGAGCCACTTCACGGATTGCGTAGTTTCTCAGGGATTCGGATGTTGTCTCGAAGATCCCTGTACATGGCATACCGTTTGCCATGTGAGTCCCCCGCACTAAAGCTGCGCCGTTAACACACCTTGGTAGCGTTTGTCGCGAATTCTCACGATTCCGGCTGCGTTGTTGACGCTCCACCCATCCCACAACTAACAACCGGTCTACACTCCGTCGAGGCCAAGCTTGCACGCACCACGTTTTAGTCTGAGATCGCTCTTCGCGGTCGTGGCATTCATCGCTGCGAGTCTGGCTTCGCTCCTGCAGCCGTGGCGGAGTTGGTGTCCGTCGCTGATGTTGACCGCGATGCTGTTCCTCTTATTGGCAGCGATCCCCGCATGTTTCTTTGCCAACGGTCGCGACCGAGCCTTTTACTTTGGCTTTGCGATCGTCGGTTGGGGCTACTTTCTTGTCGTCCATACTCTCGTGTTCGATGCGAGCGTCGGGCGTCAACTACTAACGAACCATTTCGCTGAATTCGTCTGCATTGCCGTCACGGGCAGCCTCGGAGACATCCAGCAATTCCTTAACGTTTCTCACACGCTATTCACATTTGGCTTCGCGTATGCGGGAGCCGTGGCCACGGAGCGAGGCCACGCAAGCGTCGGTAAAGTTTCTAGCACTTCGAAGGTGCAAGAACTCCGAGCACCTCGTTCAAACGAATTATCCTTGAGGAGAACCCTATGATCCAACGACGAACGTCGATGATGCTCGCGCTAATACTCTACTTTACCTCGGCAGCCGTCTCAGCGGATGACGCGGCACACCGAAATCGGTATGAGCAAGCAGTTGCCAAAGCGATTTCCTACTTGAAATCCAAGGGGCAAGCGTCGGACGGTTCCTTCAGCAGTCACGCCGGCATCGGGCCGACAGCATTGGTGACCACTGCGTTGCTACGACACGGCGTGCCGGCCAGCGATCCGTCCGTTGCCAGGAGTCTTCAATACCTTGAAGAGTCTATACAGCCAGACGGAGGCATCTACAGTCCGGGAACGTTTTATCGGAACTATGAGACGTGTCTAACCGTCCTCTGCTTCACAGAGGCAAATGAGGATGGCCGCTACAACCAAGCGATCAAGCGAGCGGATGCTTTCGTCAAGGGAATACAGTGGGATGAGGATGAAGGCAAAGATCCGTCCGATCTGGCCTACGGCGG
>JAUIHJ010000501.1 GCA_030432015.1 bacterium | reverse complement strand
CAACTTCGCAACTTCGGAACTTCGCAACTTCGCAACTTCAAAACCTCAAAACCTCAAAACCTCAAAACCTCAAAACCTCAAAACCTCAAAACCTCAAAACCTCAAAACCTCAAAACCTCAAAACCTCAAAACTGACGCGTCAAGTTTCAAACCCCTCGGTTTGACCAACACAACAGGCCTCCGGCTGGTTCCCGTTGGGCGAACATTAAGACGCAATTTGCATTGACTCGGTCCAGCTAACAACAACGATCCAGGAGCGGCCCGTGGCACGCGTAAGTAAACAGGCGGACCTGATGGCAGTCGCCTTTGGACTGACGTTCCCGACGTTGATGACGTGGCTATACTTCGTTGCCTTGGCGGGCCAGGATTCTCACTGGCAAACGTCGGCTGCCGGTGTCGGAAAGGTCATTCAGTTCGGCTTTCCCCTGGTCTGGGTGTACCTGGTCCTGCGGGAGCCCTGGAGGCGACCAGTTTGGAAGCGCGATGGCATCGCCACGGGCGCCCTGTTCGGTCTGGTGATTGCCGCGGCGATGGTTGCCTTGTATCACTTTGGCTTCAAGCCGCTGGGGTGGATGGAGACGGCAAGCGAACAGATTCAAGCCAAGGTTGCCGGGATGAGGTTGAACACGGCTGGTGCTTACCTGGCCTTGAGCCTCTTTTATCCGCTTTGCCATTCATTCATCGAGGAATACTATTGGAGGTGGTTTGTTTTTCGTCGGCTACATCACCACCAGACGCTGACGATGGCGGTTATTGTTTCAAGCTTGGGATTCATGGCCCATCATGTAATCGTGTTGGCCGCATTTTTCGGCTGGAACTCGCCGTTGACGTACTTTCTTTCGCTTTGTGTTGCGGTTGGGGGCGGTGTATGGGCCTGGTTATACGCCCGCAGCGGATCGCTTATTGGCCCCTGGATCAGCCACATGCTTGTCGACGCCGCGATCTTTTTGATTGGTTACGACGTCGTGGGGCCAATTCTGACCTGAGATAAGCGGGACCATTACGGCGCAGGGCGAGCCGAAATGTCCTGGGAGCCGCTCGCTGGCTGGGCCCCTTGCCCACCGCTCGATAATGCGGCTTTTTGGGCCTCCCGCCGTGTCCAAAAAGGCCGGGGGTGTTATAATCAGGCCTCGGCGGATTCAACGCGAAATGCGTGCGGCCAATCGCTCCGTGAACGTCTGGTGGTGGTGCCGTCGCCGAGCAAATGCTGGCTTTCCGCTACCCCCAATCCGAATAATGCCGATTCAACTGCCTGGAGAATTTTAGACGATGAGCCAAGACGAAATCCGCATTATGGCGACGCCCGTGACGACTGCTTCGTGCAAGTTCACAGTTGATCGTCCCGTTTTCGCTGACGGATCATTCTATTTTGGGACCAAGGAAAAAGGGCAGCAGTCGCCCCTGGCCAAACGCCTGTTTGACATTGAAGGCGTGATGTCCGTCCTGATCTCGCATGACGAGATCACGGTCAACAAAGGGGGGAACGTGGAATGGCAGGATATTGGCAAGCAGATCGGCGCTGAGATTCGCGCCCATCTTCAGTCGGGCGAGCCCGCGGTTGGCGAATCCCTCATCAATGCGATCCCCACGGCCGAAGAGTTGCGCGGACGGATCGAGGAAGTCCTGGAGAGCGAGGTCAATCCAGCCGTCGCCGGCCACGGTGGTGTGGTCACCCTGATCGACGTCCAGCAAAACAATGTCTTCATCAAGATGGGCGGCGGTTGCCAGGGATGCGGGATGGCGGCCGTTACGCTGAAGCACGGCGTCGAGACTGCGATTCGTCAGGCTGTCCCGGAAGTTGGTGCCATCTATGACACCACCGACCATGCCGCCGGACGGAATCCTTACTACGCCGCGCAATAGGGAATCAGCTACCGCCGGATTCTCCTGGCGATTGATTGTTTGTCCCTCAACGAGCTGGCCCGGCGCTTGTCGGAACCATTCGTGCAACGATGCGGGAGTCTGCCATGAAGGGGCCCGTCGAGCGGCATAAATATGATCTACGACGCGTCTGGGAATGTTCGCAATGCCATCATCGCATGCGGACCAGCGGCGCGGTGACCCACGTGACCTGCACCTGTCAGGAGAAGCTTCCGTTCACCGAGCAACGCTGCATGACGCTGGTTGAAGATGGCGTCCGCCGCGTGTTGCCGTAGGGTTTTCGGCCGCTGCTGCCCTTGGTGCCACCATCTGGGCACCTGAGCCGCGACGCGCATTCCCAAGCGGGCCGACGACCGTCTATGGCGCTGTTCGTCGTGGACTGACGCCCCCGCTATCAAACTGCTGACGATGAAGATCTCGCAATACCTGTTGTGCGGAATCGTCGTCGGGACGCAATTCGACGACGCGTTCCATCTGTTCAATCGCGTCCACAAATCGTTGGTGCTTCTGATAAAGCAACGCCAAGGCCATCACGAAGTCAGGGGAATTGGGGCTCAGTCGGCATGCCTCTTCCAATTCCGTGACCGCCTGCGCTTCGTCGCCCAGCAAGTAAAGGAGCAGGCCGTAGCGGTACCGGAGAGGGCCATTGGTCGGGACCAGCCCCACGTCTCGTCGGAGCAGCGCCAATTCTTCGACGCGAAGTTTGGCGACGCGGTCACGTATTTCGCCCGACTGCAAGATAAGGTCGCGTCCCGCAGGATTGTTGGCCTGCGCATAACGCATCGCCTGCTGCTGTAGTTGCTCGGCCTGGCGATCAAGCAGTTCCGCCAGATTCGAACGCGGGCCAACGACTTGCGGTTCGACACGCATGGCGGTCTCATACGCCCGTTCGGCACCCGCGGGATCTCCCTGGTCGGCACGCAGGACTCCCAGCATCATGTGTGAGCCGGCACGTTCGTTATTGACCATGAGACCCGCCTCGAACTCGGTTAACGCCTGTCGTAGCGCGTCGCGTTGCGATCCTCGCAACTCGGCACGCGGCAATGGCGCCAGGACGCGTGCCGCCTGCTCGCGTACCAATCTGACACGGTCGTTCAAGAGCGGGGCCACCAATTCGACCAGTCGTGCACCTGTTAGCCCCTGGAGATTCGAGATCGCGGTGGCGCGCACCTGGGGGTCAGCGTCGTGCAAGAGTTGGGTGGATACTTCGTTGGCCTCGTCCGCGCCATACTGGCCAAGTTCCTGCAGGCACGTGGCCCGGATAATGTCCGGCGTTCTGCGATCTCCGGCGATTTGCTTCAAGAGCTCGGTTGCGACAGGATCCCCAACACGCGCGGCCGTCAAAGCGTTGGCAAAGTGAGTCGTGGCGTCTTCCTTTTCACCGTACCACTGCACAAACCGATCGCGGCACCATGTGTCGACCGTCAGGAGGGCCTGCTTGACCTCCTCGTCATTCTCGGCCGCCGCGAGCCAGTTGGCGTACTCTCCCAGCTTCTCTCGCTTCGCCGCAGGGAGCCCGCTCTGGTCGAGGTGACAGCCGCTGCAAGCGTTGGGCGTGCCCAGTGTGACGCTCAGGTCCGGCCGAGGAACACGGAGGCTGTGGTCGCGCCGCGGATCGACCTCCATATAGGTCTTGGTCGGCATATGGCATTCGACACATTGAGCGCCCTTCGAGCCGACGTCATGGCGGTGGTGCGCTGGAGTGTCATATTTTCCCGCCGGGTGCTGATGGCACGAGGTGCAAACCTGGTTGCCTTCGTGCTTGAGCCTGGCAGTATGCGGGTCATGGCAGTCCGTGCAGCGAATGCCCTTCTGGTACATCTTGCTTTGCAGGAACGACCCATGCACATAGACTTCGTCTTGGATCTGTCCGTCCGCGTGGTACAGCAACGTCGTCAACAATGCGTTATCGTGATGATCATAGAAATTGTCGCCGGGACGAAACCCAGGGTGTACGCTCTGGCGTCTGCGCGAATGGCATTGGGCACACGTATCAATCTGCACCTGGGGATCGGTCCCCTTGAGTCGGGCGAGGCCGTAACCCCGTTTGCGATCCCAAAACAGGGAATGGCTTTCGGCCAGTTCGACGTGCACGCTACCGGGTCCGTGACAGGCTTCACAACTGACGTCGATCTCGGAGAATGTGGTGTGAAAACGGGCGGTGCGCACATCGAAGTTCTTCTGCAAATTCGTTGAATGACAATCCGCGCAGCTGGTGTTCCAACACATGGTCACGCCGGTCCAGTGCAGGTCATCATCGGGACTGAGTTTTTCGGCGACATCGGGTGGCGGCAAATAGAACCACTTTTCCTGCAGCGTATCCCAGCAGAGTCGCAAGACCTGCAGGCGCGCGATTTCCGTATCCGGCATTTCGTCGGTGCGGTCGAATTCAACCATATATTGTTGGAGTGGCGTGACGCCGAAGACATACTTCACTTCAAAGTCCCCCATTTTTCCATCGGGGCCTTCGGTGCGGACCATGAATTTTTCACCGTCACGAAACATCGTCGAATCGACGTCGTGGTGCTGGACATGGGCGTTGTCAAAATCTGCCAGCACGGTCTCGTCAGTGGCCGGGTCCATGGCCAGATCGTGGTGGGACCCGCTCCAGGCTTGCGATTCTTTCGTGTGACATTGCAGGCAACTCTGCCGGCCGACGTAATTCGCCGTCACGTCATCCGGGAGCGTGGTCCACCAATCACCAAAGACCGCACCGCCACAGATGCAGACAACCACGACGGCGGAGGCAACGGCGATTGGCTTCCACGAACGTGCGGCTTGCGGCGGCGGGGATTTTGGCGACGGAGACGCTGAAGAGAGAGAGCGACGCGATTTTGGCATGGAATAACTTCAGCCGTGGCAGCAAGTGCGAAATGGAATGGTATCAAATGCGGCAAGTGGCGATGCGTTGGCCTGGATGGGCGCCCGGCGGCTGCCGTCCCCGCACTTGTAAGCATACCATTGATCGGATCAACTGTCGGCAGGGTGGACGCTACGGCATGAATCACCGGCCCGCTGGAAATTGGCGTTTCACCGCCACTGATCGCAGTGGTTCCGTATGTCACTTAATGGTCGACCGTTGCTTCGACCGTTGCTTCGGCCGCCGCGTAGAGCTTGGCGAGCGCGACCATCAACGACTCCAATCGCAGGTAGTAGTCATCTTCCGGGAGTTGCGTCTTTTGGTTTCTCAGCCGGGCCACTTTGAGTTCCAGCGCGTCTCGCTGGACACGAACTTGCGGCGAGAGTAACTTCTCGCGGTCACTACGAATCAGGCACAGCTGATTTGCACGCAGCCCATCGGGGGTCGCGCCATCCTTCGCGGTGCGTACGGCCCGCACGCCGCGAAACCAATCCGCTGGTGTCCCGAGTTGATCGCCGGTGTCATCGAGTAACGCGTGTTCGGTGGCCAGGCGATTCTCCTGTTCGTAGAACTCGGCCACCTGGGCTGATGCATAGAGGAACGCTTCGAGCAGCGAGGTCTGGTCGTCCTTATCCAGATCGGCGGCCCGGTCGCCAATCGCGGCGGAGATGAACCCGCCGAACCGAGAGAAGTTATGTTGGAATCCGCTCTTGGTGGCCGTGACCACGACCCGGTTGGGCCCCGAGAGTCGATTGAGAAACGGGCCGCTGGCCGAGGCGCAATTGATCACAACCAGCGGGCGCTGCAGCGGCTCGACCCAGGCAGCTAACTGCGCCGCGGCAACATCAGGGCCGCGGAGGTTGAAGCGGGCCGTCCGCGAGTCGAACGTGCCGTGGCCAATCAGCACGATCCACAACGGTTCGTCCGAGCGAACCTCGGCGGCTTCTTTGAGCTGGGCTTGCAGCGCATCGCGATCCGTTGCCGCCGGCGGCGCGTCACGTCCAATGATCGAAAAGGATGCATCGGCCTGTTCGGCGGCCCGTTCCCATTGCGCAGCCCAATCCCGAAACATCTCGCCGAATTCGGCGGTTCCCTCTGCGCCGAGGACAACCATAACGGCTTGTCGATCGTCGATCGCGTCCTGGCGTGAGGGCTCGAGGTCGACCGCGATGGCGGCCAACAGCAGTAAGATGGCGTTCATCAGGCGAGCCCCTTCCAGCGACGCAGACCCCATTCGCCGATCAGGCAAGCCGCCGCAAAGAAAAACACGCCCCACTGGTGCCAGAGCGGATAGACCCAAGGTTCGGTAACCGGGATTTTGCGGCTCGGCAAGCTCGCCACAAAACTTGTGATGTCGGCGAGCCCAATCATCTCACCGGCTGTTTTCTGGGCAATCTCCTGGAGCAATGCGCGATTTGGCGTCAACGATTCAAACTCCTGCGTTTCAGGATCTGATACCCAGCCGGTTTCGCGCGTGCCGATCTCGCTTCCGTCCGGGGCCAGGGCCTGGACCTCGGCTCGATACCCGCCGGGCAATCGGGGTTGGTACAGGGCAACGTAGATTCCGGCCTTGGTCTGGCTGGGCGCCGCCGTAAGGGTGACGGTTTCGTCTGCGG
>JAUIHJ010000500.1 GCA_030432015.1 bacterium | reverse complement strand
CAGAACCGCCAGCCGGTATCCGCCGAGATTGACGAGCACCCGGTGTCCCCACTTCCGTTCGAGCTGCAGCACGAGTCGTCGCCATCGCCGAACCCGCGCGCGAATTCGTGCTTCAGCAGAGCCCGCAACGTGACCGGGCTGACCCGCTTCGCCTTTCGATTGCAGGAAGGACAAGTAACTCGAATCTTTGTGTTTGTTTGAGTGTCCATAATGTTCTTCCTAGTCGCACTCATCCGCCGACGCTCCAACTCGGGCGCACACAGTAGCGTGTGACGCTGCGTCTATTATCGACGTTGAACCCAAGTGCAAGGTCAAGAGGTTTGTTGCAGGAATTGCAATATTTCTCGGATCGCTCTTGAGAGGGGAGTTCCCGTTGTTCGCTCTAGCGGGGCGAAGGGAGGAGGTTAAGATGTCGGCGCGGCGTGGCCATTACCCTGGAAATGCCCGACGTCCAAGGTTGTAAGCCTCTTCCACGGACAAAATGCGGAGGTCTTGCTTACGCTTCGATACCCAGCGAGACGCTGCTTCTTCGGAAGCGAAGAAAAGCACGAAGTGACAGAAGGCTGCCCAGATCTCTTCGACCGCTTCAGGACTTGTTGCGGGAACGGCAATCGTGACTACGCAGTCGGCAGGGGCGACCTCTTCTACCTTCTTGGGAGTTACTTTCAGCCTGATTCTCTCTTTCGTAACCGGACAGGAAGATTCCACGGTGGCCGGCTGCTTGAGCAGTGCAGGCAGGAACAAGGCATCCCAGGCACACCACGTTGAGAGCACGCGATCTTTGAGCTCGAAGCGATGCGGATGGGCTCTCTGCGAGAGACCGAGGATTCCCAAGATGTTACCCTCGGCATCTCGCTCGCTGACTTTGCTGATGAACGATGTCGCAGCGTCAAGTGGCATCCCCAACTGTGAAGCGATTTGTTCAACCTTCCGCACGGAAACGGGACGACCTTTTGCGACCAGCCGCAAAACTTCAATTCGGAGTCGCGTCTTGTCGGCTCCCAGCCGGCGCGGGAAGTTCGACGCCCGCAGTGCCTTGGCAACTTCACGGTCACTGTCCCGCTGGCTGCGATGAGAAGCTCCGCGAGATTTTACGATCGAGGCGGCGTTAAGTTCCTCGATGACAGCACAGTGTCCTCGTCGGTTGCTCTCACGGCACTTTGCCAGAAACGACTTCAGCACACGCTCGACGTGCCGCAGATCCTTCATTCGCGCTTTGACATCGGTCAGACGTTCCTCCATCAGGACCTGAATGTCTTCGCATCTTGCGTTGGCAGCGACGCGCAGATTGAGCAACGCCGTCACGTCGTCCAGCGTAAACCCGGTAGATTGCGCCGCTCGGATGAACCGCACACGTTCAAGATCTCCTTCATCATAGAGGCGATAGTTCCCCTCGCTACGGTTCCTAGGCTGAAGAAGGCCAATGCGCTCGTAGTACCGCAGAGTCGATGTCGGGATGTCCGCAGCTTTCGCCAACTGACCGATTGTGAAGTCATTTCCCATACTTCAAGGGTATCAGACATTGAAGTTGAGTTAAATGTTGGGCTTCCCCTCGCCCCATGACTGAAACTGCGGCATCGGTCGTGTTTATGCTCGGACACGCCAACTGACGCTCGTCAGCTTCAATCCGAGTAGGACAGGGATGTCCTATGTCGGCTGTCCAATCCCAGCCGCACGCAGCGTCGCTTCGTCCGGGCCTCGTCCCGCACAACAGTCAGCAAGTTTACCATCGATGACCACGGCGGGCACAGAGCGGATGCCGAGGCCCTTCGCCCGACCGGCAACGCTGGGATCGTTCATATCCAGCACGGACACGTCGCACGATGGACACGCGATGTCCTTGACCATTGTGATCGCGTCATGACACGCTGGACATCCAGCACTGAAAACTTCGATGGTACGTTTTGTAGTCATGGTTTCGTTCTCCTTTGAGGTTAGGTGATTCGGTCTAGCACTCTCCGGCAGCTCAAGCTGGACCGTCTCGCTCTTCGCGACTTTGATCGGCCACGAATTCCAGACCGAGGCGACAACCAGCACGCCAATGCCGCCGTATGTGGCAAGCTCAATTTCCAATACAAACTTTCCGACGAGTAACGCGATTGCGGCAATAATACCCAGTACAAACGGCCCAAATCCTCTTCGTCGGGTCGCTCGAAATCCGAGTGCACCGACCACGACAACTAACGCGGCCACGGTGATCGGCAACAAGTAAACGGTCTGCAACAAAAACGCCAACCCCATCGAACCGAGGAGCCCAGCATAGGCCGGCACCATGCACGGTCACGTGACTCTTGGCAACAGTGCCGCACCAACCGCGGGCAGGACCGTCAAATTCCGCTTCCAGTCGTTCGCATTGTTGGTCGGCTCGTTCGGCAATCTATCTTTCCTTGTCAAGTGTTTCCAGGATCGGGCACTCGCTGGTTCCACCGCGCCCGCTACACGCCTTAGTCACCTTCACGAGTGCGTTTTTCATTCTTCGCAGTGTCCGAATCTTCGCCTCGATGTCATCGATCTTCTCTTCCGCCCGTTCCTTCACGTCGGCGCAGGTCGTCGTCGGATCTAGCCTCAGCGACAGCAACTCCTTGATCTCGTTGAGCGTAAAGCCCAACTCCTTGGCTCGCTTGATGAACCGCAGCCGATTTACGACCTCCTCGCCATATTGCCGATACCCGGATGGCCGGCGATTGGGCTCGGCGAGGAGTCCCTTGCGTTCGTAGAACCGAACGGTTTCCACGCCAACGCCAGCGATCTTGGCAAGTTGTCCGATCGTCAGGGAATTCATCACCATCTCTCCAACGCCGCGATTTTACACTCCGTACCATACTACGGAGTCAAGACCACAGCTGCGAAAGGAATTCGTGTGACGTAAACGCCAACCGACGCACGCAGAAAGATTGTGTAACGGCTGCGCACCGATATCGCTATATTGAATGCTCCTAATCCCATCAGAATCGGAGAGATTGTCATGCGACAATTGCTAACCCTAGGTGTCGTCGCGATATCGGTGGTGCTGGTGTCTTGCGGTCGCACTGATCCAGTCTCGGAACACAACCAAAGACAAGAGTCGGTTGTCCTGGCTGATGATCAGCACGCCGCTGACCGTGCCCACACAGACAACACGCACAATCATTCATCGGATGCTCACGTAAGCCACGAAGGCGGTAAGTTACATCACGGACACGAGGAAGCTCCGCATCCTCATCGGGGGAATGCGGGACATGAAACGAAACACGATGAGCCCATCGGCCACGGCGAGCAGCGCCATGTGCCGCATCACAACGCACATCATGCAGACCAGTCCAAATCGCCTGCAATACATCCCATCGCCGATGACCTTACGGCCCTTCAGCTCTTCAAACGGCGCATAACCCCAATCATGCAAGCCAAGAATCCGTCGAGCTGCAGCGAGTGCCACTTGAGTGGAGTCGACTTGAAGCAGTACATCGGGCCGGATCAAGAGGCAACCTTCGCATCGCTTCGCGTCTCTGGCTTGATCGATATGGATAATCCTGACGACTCGAAGATCCTTACGTTCATTCAACGACGCCCTGACAAGCCGAGCCTGCTAACCGACAAGATCCGCGAAGAAGAGTACGCGGCTTTCCGAGCCTGGATTCACGCCGCTGTGAAAGATCCGGAACTTGCATCGTCCGAAACCACCGACTCACGCCTTGGCCCGACGGTCCCCGACGCCGTCATTCGCCATGCGAGAAGAGACCGCGTACTCGCTTCCTTTATTGACAACATTTGGTCGGAAGTTGGGCGGTGTGCCGCGTGTCACTCGCCCGATCGCAACCAGAAGCAAGTCGAAGAGAATGGTGAACAAGTCTCCTGGATCAAACTCGGCGATCCGCAAGCGACGCTCGACTACATGCTGGAAGCCGAACTATTCGACCTTGATGCGCCGCAAGAAAGCTTGCTGCTGGCGAAACCGACGATGCAGGTCGAACATGGTGGTGGCCAAAAGCTGGTAGTCGGCGATCGCACCTATAAGCAATTCCGCCGCTTTATCGAGGACTACGCCTCTGTCGCGAAGGGAACCTATCAATCGACCGAAGCATTGCCCGCGACCAGCGACGAGATCTCACAAGTCGCCGATATCTGGTTGAAACTTACGGACGTCCCCGCGCAACTCGACAAGAAGCTCCTGCAAGTCGATCTCTACCGATGGAATCCGGATTCTAAGACATGGTCACCAGACCGTTGGGCGACCGCGGATCGTGCGATCTCCGGCGATCGCCATCTCTGGCAGCAACACATTAGTATCACTGCCCCTCGCGAATCCGAACGCGCCGCTCTTGTACGACGCGAACCGAAGCTTCTTCCGGGTAAGTATCTTGCCAAGATTTACGTCGACAAAACGGACAAGCTTCAGACCGAATACCCCACCGAATTAACCGACGCTGATTTGGTCGGCCAAGTCGAAATCGATAGCCGCTGGCAGGCTGGCTACGGACACATGACGACCGCGAAGTACCCGCATTGATTAGCCCGTCCGTTGGAACGCGGCAAGAATAACTCCCGTAGCGAAACTCGCCAAGAGTTTCGGCGGTTCAGCAATTCCCAAAGTCTTGGTGACAATCGCTACCATCAATACCGAGGTCCTTCTTCCCGCGTTCCGTAGTTGGACAGCTCTTTAACGACCTTGTATTTCTAATTGATCGTCAGGGAAGCGGCGCTGTCCAAGTAGGGCACAGAGTCCGCACTTTCATGCAATCCGCGTATCGCTGCCACAAAACGGAACGACTTGGAACGGGGCTGCGGCTCGCTGCTGCAGAGTTCGGCACGTCGCCAACATTTCGACCGCTTGGAACGATTATGTCGCCTCGCACGTCAAAGGTGTCGCAGGAAACACATGAAATCGTTGACTTCAATGGGCTTACGTAACAGGATGGAGTTTAGCCCGTTAACCTACGCTACGGCATTTGCGAGCCAACCAAGTCGACTGCCAAAGGAAAAGACTTCACATGCGACGTCGGAAGAGAAACGCACGCCGGACAACCAGACGGCTGAGACTGGAATCTCTCGAATCGAGGGCAATGCTTCATGGGGGCAGCCTCGCTGGCTTCGTCTTTTTTGATGCGGATGGTGATGGCACACGCGACGCGAGCGAAGGCGGTGTTCCAGGAATCGTCGTTCGTCTGTCAGGAAGCGAAACGGCAGGATCGTCCATCGACCAATCAACGATTACCGATAACAACGGCGCGTATTCCTTCGACGAGTTGGAACCTGGAACCTATCAGATCGCCAAGCGGCAAAACGCTGCAACGATCGACGGTCTGGAGTCGACCAACGCACCAGGAGCTGTAACGAGCAACAATACGCTCGCGAATATAGCTCTGGGCGATGAGGAGGAAATGGTCGAGAACAACTTTGGCGAGCGAGGATTGCGATCCGAGTTCATTAGCATTGCGTGGTTCTTTGCATCTTCGCCACCCGCCCAAGAGATGCTTCGCGACACCATTGCGCTCAGCGAAGAACAAGGCGGCGACTCGGCATTGGCCGCATCGATTCGTGCGGGCCGTACCGACGTTCCCACTGGCACGAACGGCAGTCCCGCAGCGACGAACGATACCTTTACCGTCAATGAGAACGACGTACTGACAACCGCTGCGGTATCTGGTGTGCTGGCGAACGATACTGACCCGGAAGGCAACGCGTTGACGGCAAGTCTTATCAGTCAGCCGAGTAATGGGTCGGTGACGTTTAACAACGACGGCTCCTTTGTCTACACGCCGACCACCGATTTCTTCGGCAGCGATTCCTTCACTTACCAAGCGAGCGATGGCTTGGCAACTTCGAACATTGCTTCCGTAAGCATTAACGTCATTTCCGATGGCAACACGAGCAATCAACCGTTTGCTCCGGTCATCCCCGGATCGATTGACGACCCAGGTCTTCTCGGAACGAGAATGGATACACAACCCGGCGCACCGCCGTTCTCGCTGGACCACGTCACAACCGCCGTGGACTATAGCGGCTTCACCAACGCTCCGTCGTACGGTGCACATCACGCATTCCTTCCGGGCGTCACGCCACGTCCGACAGGCGTTTATCAGACGGAGCAGCCGGACGAGGATCTCGTACACAACCTCGAACATGGCCACGTTTGGATCAGTTACAACCCAAGCCTGATAGCTGATGCTGATCGGCTCGCCATCGAGCAACTCGTTATTGACGGCGGTACGGACACTGGCGTGATCGTCACACCGCGATCAAAGAACGCTGCAACGATCGTCGTGACTTCCTTGACGCGTCAATTAACGTTAGACACGTTCGACGCCACGACGATCAGAAACTTCATCAACACCAACCGCGGCCACTCGCCCGAAGGCTACATCCCGAGCGGACAAAGGAC
>JAUIHJ010000499.1 GCA_030432015.1 bacterium | reverse complement strand
CCATCGGCTACGTCGCGTTGTTCGTTCTCTTCGGTGTCATGTTTCGCCGTGCCACGATCATCGCGGTCGCCTACGCGCTGTTCATCGAGACATTGATCGGCAACATGCCGGGGATCGCCAAACGCCTGGCAATCTCATTCTACACGCGGTGTGTGATCTTTGATGCAGGCGCCGTCTTCGGTGTGCAGCCCACCGGGCCGGGCAACGCCGAACTGTTCGGCGCCATTTCCGGCGAGGCGGCGCAGACGGTCCTGTACCTGCTCAGCGGCGGACTGCTGCTGGCAGGCATGATGATCTTTACGTGGCGTGAATACTCGCGGTAGGCTGCCTAACGCTGGACGCGCGCTGAACCGCCCTGCGCGAGTGCCTCGACTTCGGCCAGCTTGGCCATGCTGACGTCACCTGGGAAGGTGGTCAGCAGGGCGCCGTGAGCCCACCCCAGTCGCAGCGCCTCTTCGGGCGAGCGGCCAGACAGCAGGCCGTACATCAGGCCCGAGGCAAAGCCATCGCCACCACCAATGCGATCCAAGACGTCAAGCTGGCACGTGGGGCTCACGTACCGTTCCCCGTCGAGCCAGAGCACGGCGGCCCAATCGTGGCGATTCGTCGAATGCACTTCGCGGAGCGTGGTGGCCACGAGTTTGACATTTGGAAACTTCTCGACGGCCTGATCGATCATCGTAAAGAACGAATCCGGATCGAGCTTTGAGGTTTCCTTTTCGACTTCCGGCCCCTTGATCCCCAGCCCCTTCTGCAGGTCCTCTTCGTTGCCAAACAACGCATCGACATTATTCACGATCCGCTTGATCATTTCCTGGCCTTTGGCGAGGCCGCCGATCGTATCCCAGAGTTTGGCCCGATAGTTCAAGTCGAACGAATTAATGGCGCCACTGGCCTTAGCTGCTTCCATGCCCTCGATAATGACATCGGCCGTCGTCTCGGAGAGAGCGGCGAAAATCCCGCCCGAATGGAACCAACGCGTGCCCCCGGCCAAAATCTGATCCCAGTCAAAGTCGCCCTTCTTGAGCAACGCACCGGCCTCATTGGCTCGGTTGTAAAAGACGACCGGAGCGCGAACACCGTGGCCGCGATCGCTATACACGGTCGCCATATTGGGGCCTCGGACACCGTCGTGCTCGAACATCTTATAGTGCGGCACGACGCCCCGCTCCTGGACGCGTGCTTGAATCAGTTCGCCGATGCCGTTATTGACCATGGCGGTTGCGATGCCGGTCCGCATGCCAAAGCAACTGGCCAGATTGGCAGCCACATTGTATTCGCCGCCGGACACGTGAATATCGAAGGACCGTGCCGTTCGAAACGGCAAGATGCCGGGATCAAGGCGGTGAACAAGTGCACCCAACGCCAGAAAATCGAATTCGCAATCGTCTTGTCGAATCTGCAACCCAGCCATATCAAAACTCCCAGTCAAATGTTGATCATGCGAATCGCAGAGACCGGTGGCACTCCACGCTGCACGCGAATTATTGTCTTGTTCTTTTGCCAGAACGATCTGCATGACCGCCCGGTATGATTCACTTAGATGGTCACCGAAGCGAAGCCGCCGTCCACGACGATATTCTGTCCCGTTACGAACGACGAAGCGTTGTGGGCCGCCAACCAGACGACAGCGCCGGCCAATTCGGCGGGCTTTCCAAAACGGGCCATCGGCGTGTGACCGATGATCTGTCCGCCACGTTCGGTGTAACTGCCGTCCTCGTTGAACAACAAGGCCCGATTCTGGTCGGCCGGGAAGAAGCCGGGGCTGATGGCGTTGACGCGAACCCCGCGTGTCGCCCATTCCCGGGCCAGGAACTGCGTCAGGTTAATCACCGCCGCCTTCGCCGCCGAATAGGCAACGACACGAGAAAGCGGGATCATTCCGGCCATCGAGGCGATGTTGATGATACTGCCTTGAGATTCCGCCAGCATCGTCTCGCCGAAGACCTGGGCAGGCAACAGCACGCCGCCCACCAGATTCAGGTCAAATACATTCTGCCAAGCTTCGGTCGGAAGTTGGCAAAAGTCCGCACCTGGAGGCAGTGTGGCGTCAGGTCGATTGCCACCTGCGGCATTGACCAGAATACTCGCCGGTCCAAACTCGGCAGCGATTGCCTCCCGCGCCGCCACTAACGAATCACGATCCATCGCATCAGCGGATTGAAAAATCGCCTGGCCTCCAGCGGATTTTATGGCGTCAACCCGCTGATTTCCTCGCTCGGCACTCCGGCCCACAATCGCCACGCGGGCACCCTGCCCTGCCAACGCGTCGGCCATGGCTCCACCGAGTACACCGGTTCCACCAATCACCACGGCGGTTTGATTCCCAAGGCTAAAAAGATCGTTATTCATCGTACTCCCTGATTCGTGTCAACAAGCGGCGTCAGATGCGTTTCACGCGAACCCGGCCGGGTTCGCGCGGAGCCAACATCGTGCAGTAGAAAGCCCGACGCATCGTCCAATGTGACGGGGGTCATGGCCAGGATGTCGCCCATCCACCCGGATTTCCCGACGTGCTTTCCCTCTAAGTTACCAATCCGAGCCCGGATTGAACATGGACCCAAGCAGCACTTTCAAGCGTCAAGGCTCGATCGTGGACAGGCCGGCCAGCACATCCAACAGCTCGGCCTGGCTGGGGCGATCCGTGGGATCCGCGCTGCGGTACTCGTACACCAGATGACCGGCCGGGTCGAAGATGAAATCGCCGCCCAACTGGTGGACATCCTCCTGTGGAAGCCGGGGCATCTTGCCCCGCAGAATGAGCTTCATGTAGACACAAAGCGCCCGTGGCCCGAGCATTTGCAGCCACCCCGCGCGCTCCAAACCGAACGCTCGATAAGCGGCACGTTCGGGATCCGCCAGGAATCGCATCGTCCAGCCGCGGCGGTCGAGATACGATTTCAACCGGGTTGGCTGGACGAACGTGATCGCCACGACCAGCGCCCCCAGCCGCTCGAATTCGGGAAGCGATTTCTGCACCTGGACCAGATGCTCCTGGCACGGCAGTCAGGCCAGATGTCGTAAAAACACCAATAGCAACGGTTGGCCCCACAAGCCCGACAGCGGAGCAGGCTCATCGTCGACAGTCCGCAACACAAGTTTGTCTAGATCGCTATTCACCGAATTCACGTTCCCAACGGGTATACTCGGCACGCAACTGTTGCAATCGATCCGGCTTCGTCGACGCCAGATCAAAGGTCTCTCCCGGGTCGTTGTCCACATTGAACAGCATCCAGTCGTTCACGGGCCGAGTCCGCACAATTTTGTGGCTGCCCATCCGCAGGGCCGCGTGCTGGCGATAAACAAAGTACAGCGAACGGTGAGGCGACTTTTCGCTGTCGCTCGTCAAGACCGGCAGCGGATCACGCCCGTCGATTTTCCGGTCGAGCGGCAACGGGGCGCCGGCGATCTTCGCACAGGCGACGAATAGATCGGGCGACCAGAGGGGCTCGTCAATCGATCGCCCCGCCGCGATCTTACCCGGCCACCGGACCATCGCCGCGACGCGGAGGCCGCCCTCCCAACATGTCACGCCGCCGCTTCGAAGCGGTGCGTTGGAAGCCACCTCCAAGCCACGGTCCTCGAGCATGAAGGCGCCATTATCCGAGTAGAAAAAGACGAAGGTTTGAGCAGAGATTTCCAGTTCGTCAAGTGTATCCAAAACGCGGCCGAGGGCCGTATCCATGGCGGTGATGACGGCGCGATAGCGCAGCTTCTCATCCGTTGCGTTTGGATCTGCGCCATACTCGGCCAGCGCGGCGGCCGGCGCTTGCCAGACGTTGGGCTCGCCGGGCGCTTTGTTTCTGGCATTCGGGAAATGGGGCGCATTGAACGGCAGATAGGCAAACCAGGGATGAGATGCCGCCGCTTGTCGTCGAATAAAGTCGATTGTCGCATCCGCGAACAGGTCGGTTGAATAGCCATCGACATGCGCTTCGTCGGTGCCGCGGTATAGATCGTGCTTCTGGTTGTAATTATGCGTGTAGTAGTCAATGTTGCCGGAAGCGTGACCAAAAAATTCGTCGAAGCCGCGTTCGGTTGGACGCGAACCGGGTGCGAACCCGATGTTCCATTTCCCAAAACACCCGGTGGCGTAGCCAGCCGTTTTGAGGACCTGGGGGATCAGCACTTCGGCAGGGTCGAGACCACGACCGTAGTTGCCTGCAATTCCAGGCAGTTGGTCGGTGAGCCCGTGCCGTTGCGGAATCCGGCCCGTCAGCAAACAGGCTCGGGACACGGTGCAAGTTGGCGAGGCCGTGTAGAACTGCGTCAACCGCGCCCCTTGCCGCGCCAACTGATCGAGGTTTGGTGCCAACACGGGAGACTGGGGGTCAAAGCAAGGCAGGTCGCCGTATCCCAAATTGTCTGCCGTAATCAGCAGAATATTTGGTCGCGATACCGGGTTCGCCGAGCGGGCTGTCGGTGTGATCGTGCACGCCGCAACGCCGCACACGATGATGGCAGCAAACCTCATTTTCAAACTTGGCGGCACGGCAGCCTCCTTCGTGACTCCGATCTTCGCTCGGTTCACCACGCAATCGCCGGCTCCCGCCAGGCAAACCGGCATGAGACCACCCCCGCGAAGAACAATGGTCTCCAAAACAACCCGGCGCTGTCGACTCAGGGAGCCAACTGATGTTCGCCACCGGCGAATTGGTCGTGGCACTGGTTGCAGTTCTTGAGCAGCGCGGCGAACTGGTTTTGCGAGAGTTCAAAGTCACGCTTCTTGGCCGCCTGATAGAGTTCTCCCCCCTGCTTGCGCACTGCCATGGCGTGCTTGGACCACGCGGTGGCGTCGTCGGTGGGATGCCGGTGGAGCAGCAAATTTGCTGCTTCGGCCAGGATCAATGAATCCGACTTGATCCCTTTCCAGGCGGACCGATCTTCCGGCGCCTTTGCCAAACCTGCCTTCAGGCGTTTGTAGGGCGGCTCGAACATGTACTCCATGAATTCATGCATGTCGTCTTCAACGGCGACCGGCGTCGCTTTGGTTGCGGCATCCTCGGCACCAGATTCTGCGGGCGCAGAAAATGCTAACATCGTCCCGCCAATCGCAACCAGAATCACAAAGATTCCGCAGCGAGTTTTCGTGGCCATTGTTTTCTTGAGGGTGATTTTGGACGTGGTCTTGATCGTCATCGTGGTATTCCTCCTGGGTGTAAGTGCTGACTCAAAGTGTAATGGGTACCAGACGTGGAGCCAACGCGTGGTGCAGCAGGAAAACCGCCGGTCGTCCCCGTAGACTTGCTTCGCCTGTCAAAGTGAGTTCTACTCGTCATCGACGCCACACATCGCTAACTCCCCACCGCAAGGAGACGACTCCATGAGATCGATTCGCTTTTGCTCTGTTGTGCTCGCGACGGCGATCCTGCAATACGCGCTAAACTCTGACACGGTCCCGGCGGCGGAACCGACGGATATCGGTGGCAGGCGGGAACTGTTTGTCGACGACGCATTGATCGATCAGACAGCGGGGGACCTTGAACTGAAAGTTCAGCGGCCGCAGCCGTGCGAAGTGGTGTTGACGACGGACAAGCCGTGGGAGGGAAATACCTCGGCGTACTACACCGTGCTGCACGACCGCGAGGCGGGCCTCTATCGCATGTATTATCGCGGGTCGCATTACAACACCGAAACGAAGAAGCCGGCCCACCCGGAAGTGACGTGCTATGCGGAAAGTAAGGATGGCGTGCATTGGACCAAGCCGGAGTTGGGCTTAATCGAATACGAGGGCTCCAAACAGAACAATATCGTGTGGAGGGGCATTGGCACGCACTGCATGGCGGTGTGCAAGGATGACAATCCGGCTTGCTCGCCGGATGCGCGTTACAAAGCGATCAGCCGTGGTCGTCCGGATGGCAAGAAGGGACTGTATATCTTTCAGTCGCCCGATGGGCTGCGATGGTCGTTAATCAAGAACGAACCGGTGATCACCGACGGCTATTTCGATTCCCAGAACCTGGCTTTTTGGGACGCAGAGTCCGGTCTGTATCGCGAATACCACCGAACGTTCGTCAAGGGTATCCGGTCGATCATGGTGAGCACGTCTGAAGACTTCGTGAACTGGACGAAACCACGGTTGCTCGACTATGGCAGCACGCCTGATGAACATCTCTATACCAATGCGGTCCAGCGATACGACCGCGCCCCGCATCTGCTGATTGGCTTCCCTACGCGATATCTGCCGAAGGAAGGGCAGCGCGTCGAACCGGTCTTTATGGCCAGCCGAGATGGCGTAAATTTCAAACGATGGTCGACGGCCGTCATTCCAGAAGATGCACCGCAGGACCGCAGCGGCAACCGCAGTAATTACCTGGCCTGGGGTATGGTCCAACTGCCGGGCAACGACCAGGAGTATTCCG
>JAUIHJ010000498.1 GCA_030432015.1 bacterium | reverse complement strand
AAAGCCGCAACGTGCGAGCCGACCAGTCGCAATCTCCTACGCGTTGCAACCGAGTTATCCGCAGCCCGCGTCCCAGCAAGCGCATGGTCGACTGATAGACGTCGAAAGGATCGCGATGAATATGGACAAACTTGGCCCCTGGGAACATATCCAAGAGCAGTGAAATACGGCAAGTGTGTGGCGGCGACTTGAGGATTAGCGGTTTCCTATATCGATACGTCAGCTTCTTGGCAAACCAGATCAGATCGTCAGCCCAACGTTCTCGTTCTGAATCGTCGGCCCGCCGGAACGTGAGAAACCGATCGTAGAATTCGGTGCGACGCGGAAAGGCAAGACTTAAATACGGCGTGCAGCCGCTCATCATACAGATGGCAATCTCATCCTCGTGCGGCATCTGAATTGTTTGCCGCACGTTGTCGAAACCGCGTGTCCGCGGCAGGAAAAACTGCATGCCGCTGGCATTGAGTCGCTCGGTCGACAGAAACGTGTGCGGAAAAAATACCTGATAGAGTGTGGGGCTCGCAAATCGTTGATCGGACGCGAGGAGTTGCTGCAGATGAGTTGTCCCGCTCCGCCAATGCCCCAGCACAAACAACGGTGGCGCGACCGCCACCGAGTTGACCGCGGATCCATGACGTAATGCTTCCAACAACCGCAGGACCGAATTCGACGGGGCGAGCATTGTTGTCGAGAGGGCTCGCACGGCACTCGATGGGCCAACCTGGAATCGATTCTCACGCAGCAGGTGCAGCCACTTTCCCAAGGTGATTCCACCCAGGTAACCCGGCGCAAAATGATCGATGAAGACGTCGCGCCATGTCATCACATATCCTGCTCGGCGGCAATTGTCAGAACACCGTGCACCGACTTCAAAACTTCATCAAATGGCGGAGATCCTTCCATGACGAATGGTCATGAGCGCCTTCCGCTCTACGCCCGGAGCAATCGTTAGTCGAATTTTGGTTCCCACACTCCATCGAGGAGGAGCCACACCGATTCGTCTTGGTGACGGTTTTTCGTACGCTTCGACCGGCGCGGCAGACCGCGTCGCGCTGCCGATATCACGAACGACGACGATCTCGTGGCCGTCGTCATCAAGCAGGGTCGCCTCGAAGCCAAAAAAGCCAGATTGCGTGGACGGTGAGACCGCACAACTGCCATTCTCTCTTGCTTCAATCATCATCACGAATCCGTTTGTCGCGGCGTCGAATTCAGGCAGCGAAACAATGTTGAAGTAGGATTCGAGTTCCGACACATCCCACGAAACATGTTCCAAGGAAACGTGACTGTCGGTGCCTGTCGCGCGAGGCATCGCATCACCCGGCACGGCGGGTGACGAATGGTTGTCCCCCTGCGAACAACCGATAACGCTCGACAACAGGAGCATCACCCCTCCCAATAGCCTGCAGTAACACATCGGCAGCCCACCCGGTCTTGCCTGGCCAACGTTGACGATCGCGGGCGCACCGCAATCGGCCGCCCGTCGGCACACCTTCGCCAGGATCGCGCGGCGTTGAGAGGGCGACCTGCCGCGGGTCTCACACGGCTCCAAGGCCATCCAGTTCCAGGGCCGAGCGCATTCTGGCGGCAATCGGAGCACAGGCTCGACTTTCGCCGCCCCGCGTATCGAGCGAGGAGAAAAGTGCGACGGCGAACAAGGTGCCGGCACGCGTGACGCTGCATGCACCGCAGAATCGCGCTCGGTCATTCGCGCGCCTTCCCATCCATTCGCGCACAAAACGCGTCGACGTTCGTGTCAGCATGCCGGAGACCGTTAAGCGTCTCGTCTCCGAACGCTTCGGTCGCTTCGGTTTCTTTCAAGTCGGGAATGTCGGCTGGCAATTCGAGATCCATTTGAGTCACGGTCGGGGGACGGGACTCGATATCGATAAGAAACAGCCTCCCCTGAGTTGGATCGTAAGGCTTACCAGCAATCGTAATGCTTTCGGTTGCGACATCCTTCCCGTCTTCACTCAAGGTGACGTGGTATGCAGCATTGCAGTCGTTGCCGTCGCAGGTCATCGTGTGAGTCGTGTTTCCCGTTGCGTCGGAGATTCCGCTTTCCGACTTGACAGAGGTGTTAGGACCATCGTGATTGAAGATCAGGGCATATGCGATTTCCTTGGAATGCCCGGGCTTGGCGACCGCCGCCATCGCAATTCCTGGCTGGCCTTGCTTGACAACGACATTGCCATGAAAAATGGAGAGCCCGCCATTTGTCGAACCTCCTTCGCTCATGATCAATTGCGCCGGCTTGGATGGCGCGAGCGGGAGATTCGGATGATTGCCCGTGCAGCCGGCGACGAGCATGACGCAGACCGCCGAGATCACGTGGCGGTGGAGGTGGTGGTGGTGGAGGCGGTGGTGCACGACGTGGTCCCCGTGATGCTATGTGATTGACCGGTCACGACGGTGTGTGCGAGTCCCGAGCCCAACGAGCGACCCACGCGGTTCACGTGCCGCGACTGCGTCTCATGGCTCATTGCTTCGGCTACGAACCCCACAGGTGACAGGATACCCAAGTCAGCCTGCCTACGACAGCTCTTCTCGTAGCCGCTCGCCGAGGCAGCTGGCTCCGGCGTCGGTCATGCATAGCGGATTCACGACCAGCACCCCGTGGCTCAGCTTATGGTGGCCCACGTAGATAGGCGGCTTCCCCCCGCGAAGCTTTTGGCAGACCTCCGTCGCCGTCGCTGCACGTCCATCGCCAACAACCACGTCCAGGATGGGAGAAGACTCGCCATTGGCGGACTCGTGCAACGTGAGCACGACATCGGTTGCTGCGAGCTTCTCGATGATCACCTGCAAACGCTGACGTTGGGCCGCGAGTTCCTCGTCGTAACTGCCGCTCGCGAACAGGGCCAGCGCCGTCATGAGCGCCACAATCTCTTCTTTTGAGACTTTCATGGCGCGACCGATGCCGTGACGAGGAATGCCGCGCAACGTCGCTTCATCGAACAGGGCTGCCGGCGGCTCCCACAGTTCAAAGTGGTCATCCATGTCGAGCATCTGGAGTGCAGCCGATCCAATCAGATCGCGCCGGCCGCACAGGATTCCCGTCGACTGCGGACCACGAATTGCTTTACCGCCACTGAAGGCGACCAGATCCGCGCCGGTCACCGACCCCATCATCAGATTCGATCGGGGCGGCAATTCGCCGGCCGCATCGACCAAGACGGGCAGGTCATGCCGATGTGCCACCGCCACGACCTCTTCCAGGGGAGGCGCCGAGTCATCCAGAAAAACATAGAACACGCCAACGGTTCGTTCGGTGATCGCTGCTTCGTACTCCCATGCCTCGACACGTCGCACGCCGGCACCTGAAGTGATTTCATTGAAGCCAACTTCGACAAACCGGGCACCTGCAGCACGGACCGCGTGATCGTAACCATTGCGATGCTCCCGCGCCACAATAAACTCGTTTGCCATCCCCTCCGTTCGCGGAAGCAACTCCATCTTTCCCAAGTCCATGCGGGCGATCATCGCAGCAGCGCCCAACGTCAGGCCAGCCGCCGCCCCGGCGGTCACGATGCCGGCTTCCGCACCGGTGAGTTGGCTGATCATCTTCGAAGCAGCCGCCTGTAGACGATCCAGCGGCACCCAATCACTGGCCGCTTCCCGGTAGGCATCGAGCACCGTTCTCGGCATTGGTGCACCGCCCAATCGTGTCACCGTGCCGGTGGCATTGATGACGGGCGACAGACCCAAGCTCTCGTAGACACCCATAGCGATCCTAGGGGAATGACGGCGACGAATCGGCGTGGACAGCATCTGCCCCAACACCACCGTGACGACCCGATGCTACCATGCTCGCCTCAGAGCATGCCACACGCGGCCTGCGGGAATCGCAAAACATCAACGAGGGTCGACGGCATAGGCCGTGCATGCCGGACAATCGTTACTCGACATCGGCCGTCGCGAGTTGCTCGATCCACACTCGCAACAGGTCCACGGCGCGTTGGTCCACAATCGCCGTTCCCAATTGCGGCATCTGCCCCGTGCCCCGCATTGCCACGCGGTGAAGCAGGACGGAGCGGGCCGGATCGCCCGGAGCGACAAGCAGCGCGTCGGAAATTCCGAATGTGTGGTGTACTGGCTTGACGCCGATCAGCTTGGCCGCCTCGTTGCTGACATTGAATTCGAGGTTAATTTGCGAGTTGCCGCCTCCCGCACTGGTGTGGCAAACGGCGCAATTGGCATGCAAGTAGGATCGGGCGCGGGCGCTGACATCGATGGACGCGTCATAGGGGTCGACCAATCTCGGATAATCTTCGGTCGCCAACGGCCACATGGACGTCGGTTGCGCTGCGCGTTGGTCCCCGATCGGATCCAACTCTTTGACCAGGGCTGCGATTTCCTCCGCCGAATCGCCCAGCTTCCGCCGCTGCTCGCGCAAGTGCTGCAGCGCTTCGGCCTTCCATGGCATCCGCAACACCCCCATTCGCTCGAACCGGTCAAGCTGATTCTCGCGCGTCCCATCGACGACCCGCTCTCCCGCCGCCCCAGAACCACCTGCTCGCGGATGGACCCCGTTCAGCTGAGCGGTACTGACGCCCAAGACAAAATTCGCGGCTCGGCTATGACAGACCATGCACTCGGTGCGACTCGGATAGTGCCAGATCTGCCGACGCGTTCCGTCGGCCGTCTGGATCGTCAATTCGCGATCAGCCCCTGCAGCGTCAACCAATTCTGCATCCGTTTGCGATTCGTCCCAACGGTATGAGTAGCCAACCCACTCGCCCTCCTGGCGCGTCAGAAATCGCGTCTCCACCCACTGCCGTGAGGCCGCGATTCCAGCTTCCATCTCCAACGCGAACGACTTCACTAAGACCGTCCCGTCAGGGAAGTTCCAACCCCACTTCTTGGTCACGTCGATCCGCGGCGCGGCCCCGTCGACGCCCGCCGATTCTGGCAACGCGATAAAACGTTCCTTGTGGCTGCCGTCGGACCACAGGGGCGAATTGACAGAATAGGGAATGAGCCCCGGCTGGACATCATGTTCGGCGACAGAACGAAACAGGCCGCTTTCGCTGAGGCGACGCGGAAACGCATTCGGCCGCGTCTCTGCCGGAGTCGCCGTCAGCTTGAAGAAGCCACCCTGCCGATTGCCTCGATGATCGGCAACCAAGATGTCCCCGTCCGGTGACACGGCAAACGCACTGATCTGCGCCGACGTATCGGCCAATTCACGCTGCCACAACAATTGCCGACCATCATGCTTCGCGGCCCAGATCTTTCCCGTGGAATAGTCACCGTAAAGGTAAGCCCCCTGGAGTTCAGGGAACTTGTCGCCGTAATAGACGATGCCGCCCGTCAGCGAGCGACTCTCCGAATGCGGATGCTCCAGGGTTGGCTGGGAGACCGGTGTCGGCCCCAGCTTGCGTTGCAGATAGAATGGGTGGCTGCCTTCGTAGACACTCCAGCCGTAATTCGCACCACGCTTGACCAGGTACGCCTGCTCCCACAGATCCTGCCCATTGTTGCCAACCCAGATGTGCCCCGTCCTGGCATCGGTGGTCATCCGCCACGGGTTGCGCAACCCGTACGCCCAAGTCTCCGGACGAACGCCCGGCTGGTCGACGAACGGGTTGTCCGGCGGAATTGCATAAGCCAGACCATCCGTAGGGCGGTCAACATCGATCCGTAAGACTTTGGCGAGCAAGTGATCCAGGCCCTGCCCGGTCACGTTGTCATCGGAATCCGACGTGCCGTCACCTGAGGTTACGTACAGCATGCCGTCCAACCCGAACGTGACCGCGGCGCCGTTATGGCCGTTGGAATCCCACTCGATGACGGTCTGCGCCGAATCCCGTCGGAGTCCCTGGGGAAACTCGCGGTCCATCACATAGCGAGTGACGCGACTCTGTTTCGCCTCCCCATCGCGAGCACCGTTGCTGCCGACAAACAGGTATCCGTTCGTCTGAAACTCCGAGTGAAACGCAATGCTGTAAGCAATATCCTCAAGCTCCAGCAAGACTTCGAATCCATCGTGCGCGTCGCCGGTGGTCCGGCAGATGCGCGACGGCGAATTTGCCCCCGGCTGATCGATGAAGATGAACTGATTGGTGCCCGGCTGGTTGATCAAGAAAATCGGAAAATCAAGTTTCAAGTTCGTCAGGGCCGGGACAACGCGATACGGCAGCGGCGGATCGGGCGAACCGATGACGCGAGATGTGGTCAACGGAATCCGAGGAGAACGCGAAACCGCACGCGGTTTCGCGTCGGCTCCTGTGGGCGGCGACGCGATCGGCGACGCGTCTGGACCGACAAACCTTAGCGTCGCATAGTCTTCATGGGCATGAAAATCGGGTGACGCTTTGGACTTCAACGGCGCCATCGTCGACAACTCCGGTTGCGGCCGCCCGTCAGTGTAG
>JAUIHJ010000497.1 GCA_030432015.1 bacterium | reverse complement strand
GCAGAGGATCGTCTGTTTGGCCCAGACCATCTTCTTTTCCCGGCGCTGATTTGCCACCAGGGCCCCCCGGCATTCGTTGTTGTGAGTCAGTAAATCCAGCGTGAACGTGTGTTCATGGATCTGCACATTCCGCAAACGCTGCGTCCAGGCAATGACCGCCCGCATGACCTCCTTGCCGGTCGAATCCCCCAGTGCATGGAGTATGCGGTTGGCGCCATGTCCTCCCTCGCGGCCCAGCAGCAATTCTCCATCCTGCTGGTCGAATCGGGTCCCCCAGTCGATAAGTTCCTGAATGCGACGCGGCGCCTCTTCAATCACCATCTCCACAACCGGCTTGTCGCACAATTCGCGCCCGGCAACCAACGTGTCCTGGATGTGGTCTTCAAATCGGTCGTCCGGTTTCAGGACGCCCGCAATGCCACCCTGCGCATAGTTGCTGTTGGATTGGCGTAAGACATCCTTCGTCACCACGAGAACGGACAGTTTGGGGTCGACTTCGATCGCCGCCCGTAACCCCGCGAGGCCCCCGCCGATGACCAGCACGTCGGTGAATAGATGCGGAATCTGCTTAGGATGGAAAGGGACGAGGTAGCGGGGGGTGGTGTTGGACATCCCACGATTCCGTTGAAAAATATGGTGTCTGAGGCCGGTTTACGGGTGAAGGTCCGGCTGCCAGCGTCGCACGCGGATCAACCGAGCTGCAGCGCCCGCAGGCAGCCGCCACGAGACCTCGTTGAACATAGCACAAACCTGTCACGGCTGTGTTGCCGCACGGATATGATACACCGCCCCGGGCCAGTCCCATCAAGCCGGGCGGCACCGAATTCGGTGTCAAGTTCCAGTCGAGGGAGTCAACCTGGCAAGGGGTAACCCCGTGCGCGAGTCGGTGACACCACTTCGCGGCGAAATAAGAAGTAATCAATGATGCCGTCACTTGAACACCACGCGACGTGTTCTATGATGGTCGCTTGCTCGCGATCGCTGGTCCGAGCCGACCGCCGGCGGCCGGCTCGCACGACCGCTGAACATTCGCGTCACAACAGAAAAATCTCACGGCAACAAGCACGCCACGAAGGAACATTACTCATGAGCGGTCCCCTGGTTCGCGGCAACGTACACGTGATCGAAGACACCAAGACATACGGTCAAAAGGGCTTTCGGAAACGCCTGGTCGTACTTGAACAGGACAACGGCCGGTTTGTGAACTATATCCCGCTGGACTTCATTCAGGACGCCTGCGATTCCGTTGACGAGATGAGCTTGGGCGATGAAGTCGAAATCAGCTACCGCTTGAGTGGTCGCAAATGGCAGCGTGATCAGCAGAGCGAGGTCAAGTATTTCCTCAGTGCGGAAGCGACCGAATTTAAGGTCTTGCAAAAGGCGGGAGACAAGAGCGGCGGACCCACGCCCGATCCGTCCGAAGCGCCGTTTACCGACGATGAAGCGCCGTTTTGATCATGGCTACGATGTTTTGGATGGCGCCGCATCATTCATCGCGCCGATGCCCTTCCTGCACGGGGTGAGCGTTCAAGCGGAACCCCTCGGCGGCCGCGACAAGCTGCTGGCGGCCGGTCAATGTCTTCACTTGCCTGACGCCGTTCAGCCGATTTGACATACCAAGCAAGCGCACGCGAATCGAACGCTCCAGGCCATATTGTGTCGCAATCGATGCGGCTACGCCGAGCTGAAATCGGTCCTGCGGGTAGATCGGGGCAGCCAGCGCCTCGAGCGACCAGGCGTCGATCTCCAGCCGAACCCAACTGGCTTCGGCGCCAGCGTCCGCCAAGTAGGGTTTCAAACGCGCCGGCAGGCTGGGAATCCCCGCGCGATGCACTTCGACGATGGCTCGACTGTTTCTGGGCGAGTAGAGCCCCCACGCGGGCCAGTGGTCGAACCAGCCGAGCGGTTCGAGCAGCGGCAGGCAGCCGGCCGCTAAGACAATGCCCGTGGCGAGCCAGTGGCGCGGCGCTGGCTCGGTCGGTGCCGTGGCGCCAGTTGCTTCTGCGGGTGGCTCGCTGCCGGCAAACAGCAAGACGGCCTGGGCGATAAAGAATCCGTTCCAGGCCAGCACACCCACCTCATGCCCCAGCCCCCAGGGCCCCAAGATGAAGCAGAGCGAGGCGTGCATGGTGACGGCAACTGCCACCCCGAGTTTGCGGAGCCTGGGGACCACGAGCGCCGCGACCAGCAGCAGCTCGATCAACGGAAACAGGGCGGCCGCCCACAGACGGGCGGTCCAAGGCCAGCCTTGAATATCGATTCCGACAAAGCTGCCCGTGACCTCCAGAAACTGTTGTCCGACACTATGCAGAAACTGAAAATCGAATTTTCCAAGCGAGGAATACAGATAGATGCTGATGGTCAAGATCCGCAGGAGCGCCAGCCCGCGCCGACGACCAGCACGATCCGACCGCATGCTGCCCAGCACGACCGCATAGATCGTCATCTGGTACGCCCACGGTTGCAGCCGATGTTGGTCGGTCGCGATCAACACGAGCATGCTTGCGACAAAGGCGAACGACAGCCACCTCCGTCCCCGGTCGCGAATCTGAGCATGAAAAATTAACACGGTTGCCAGCGCGAACAGGGCAATCGACAAGGCGGCCCACTGGCAGGCGGATGGCAGTACGCCGGCTACCTCAATCAACGGCACGCGAGGATAGACGGTCTGTGGTGTCCACAGCCGCCATGTGGCCAGGATCAGCAGCAGGCCAAACAGGCCCCAACTCTGTTGGACCCATCGCCAACGTGAGGGCGAGTCTGCGCCGAATTCAAACACCTTGAGCATTTTCATGTCGACACCATAGCGTAAATTTGCGAAGCACATCGCTCGACGATCAATTTGCCTGAATTGAACCACCCGGATTCATCAATTGAGGTTAGAATGTGGGCCATGTGGAAGCTCAAGGACCGAGCGCAATTCGGCGACAATCCGGGACCGGCTCGTTTTTCGTCGCCCATTAGGATTCAACTTCGGAAAAACCGCCTGTCGGCGCAAGAGGTGCCTGTCCCATTGACGGGGTCCGCTGCTGACGGAATGTGCGCTGCTGGATCGCGCTCGGCCATTTAGACTGCCTCGCAACCTTGTTAACCAACTCCTTCGGATCACCAAAGGAAATGCCATGAACCGCAGATTCAACCGTCGTCGTTTCATCAAGACTTCCACTGGACTGGCCACGGCGGCTGCCGCGGCGCCACTCTTCTTGCCGGCGCGCGTTTTTGGCGCCAACGAGCGATTGAACATCGGCGCGATTGGTGTCGGAGGACGCGGCGCGGGCGATCTGCAAGCGGTATCAAGTCAAAATATCGTCGCCCTCTGCGATGTCGATGAAAACCGTCTCGACGCTGCGGCAAGCAAACTGCCGGAGGCCGAGAAATATTTCGACTACCGCAAACTACTCGAACAAAAAAACCTCGACGCCGTCGTCGTGGCCACGCCGGACCACCATCATGCCCCGGCCACGCTACGCGCGCTGCGGCGCGGACTGCACGTCTATTGCGAAAAGCCGCTGACCCACACGGTGCAAGAGGCGCGTCTGATCGCGAAAGTCGCTGGCGAACAAAAGGTCGCCACGCAGATGGGGACACAGAACCACGAGCACCCTGGATACCTCCAACTGGTTGAATGGCTCAAGTCCGATTTGATTGGCCCCGTGCGAGAATTTCACGTGATCACCGATCGCCCCGGACGGTGGTGGCCGCAAGGCGTTGAAAAGCCGACCGGCAAACAGCCCATTCCGTTGCAACTGAAATGGGATCTTTGGCAGGGGCCAGCCCCGGCGCGCGATTACCATGCTGCCTACGTTCCGTTCAAGTGGCGCGGATGGTGGGATTACGGCTGCGGCGCGATTGGCGATATGGCCATTCACCTGATGGACCCCGCCTTCTGGGCGCTCAACCTGGGTGGAAAGGTCCGCGTCAGTTCCGAAGGCCCTGCTCCCCACGCGGACAGCGCGCCGACCTGGATGATCACGCACTTCGAATTCGGACCGCGGGGCGACCTCCCACCGGTGGACGCGTATTGGTACGAAGGAACCGCCAAGCCGAAGGCGGAAATCGCGGCCGACCTGCCCATGAACGGGTCGCTGTTCATCGGCGACAAAGGGCGAATCGCCGTGGCGCATGGCGGGTCCCCCAAGCTGCTGCCGGTCGATCAGTTCGCCGACGTAAAATTGCCAGAACCTTTCTTGCCCAAATCTCCTGGCCATCACGCCCAATGGATCGAGGCGTGCAAGACGGGCGGACGAACCGGCAGTCCCTTCAGTTACGCCGGGCCATTTACCGAAATCGTCTTGCTGGGCAACGTCGCCTATCGAACGGGCGAACCGATCGACTACGATCCGGCCCTCACGAAAGTTACCAACGTCGCGTCGGCGAACCAATATCTGACCAAGACGTATCGCAAGGGCTGGGAAGTCTGAGCTGCCAGCCGGCGCCGAGTTGCCGGTACTATTCGTGTCGTAACGCTTCGATCGGGTCCATCTGCGCGGCGCGGTAGGCCGGGTAGAGCCCGAACATCACGCCGATCACGACCGAAATGCCAAACGCCAGCGGGATCGAAACCGGCACGATGATCGGGTCAACATCGCGGACGACTTCCGGCAAGCTCTGGATCATTTCAGGCTTGTACCATTTCAAGCCTTCGCGCGCCAGCCGCACGATGGGCGGACAGGCGTAGCCGCCAATGATCCCGGTGGCTCCGCCCATGACCGATAGTGCGATTGTCTCCACCAGGAATTGACGAATGATGTCGTTGCGACGAGCTCCCAGGGCACGGCGAATTCCGATTTCGCGCGTTCGCTCGGTCACGGTCGCCAGCATGATGTTCATAATGCCGATGCCACCGACGATCAGCGAGATCGCCGCGATCAAGCCCATGAAGACCATGAACATGATTCGAGTTCGCCGCGCTTGCTCCAGCAATTCGAGCGGGACGACGACTGCAACATCCTGCACTTTACCATGGTTCTTCTTGAGGACCTGTTCGACCAGTTCGGCGGTGCGCTGGACGTTTTCGATGCCATTGACCCGGAGCGTGATCTGGTCAAGCTGAATGGTCTGGCCCTCACGGGAGCCGCTGCGGCGAACGACAATCGTATCGCCAATCCGCTGGCGAACCGTGCTGATCGGCATGTAGACGTCGTTGGCAAAATCCTGCGCTTCCATCGATCCGCCAATGGCCGCGGTGGGGTTGCGATCCTCGACGATGCCGACGATCAGATAATAATCTTCGTGATCTTGCAGGAAGATGCTGCGGCCGATCGGGTCCTCAAAGGGGAATAGCTCTTCGACCACGCCCGCGGCCAACACGCAAACGTTCTTTTGCAGCTTGACCTCGGCGTCGGTGATGAAATGGCCGCGTTCGACCTTCAACCGGGTCACGTCGGCATACTCTGGCGTGCAACCCACCACGCGTGCTTCGATCAAGTGGTCACCGAATCGAACTTCTCGTTGCATTTCACGGATGGGAATGGCGCTGCGAATATTGGGCAGCGTCGCGACCAACATGTCGAAGTCTTCGCGTAGTAATCCGTACTGCAGGATAAAACTGTTGGCGCCGGCATCCGGAGGGTTCAGCGGCTTCCGCGAGCGAACCATGATGTTGTCCGCGCCCAGACCTTCGATCTGTTTCTGTGCTTCCTGGCTGATCCCTTCGCCAATGGCCAGCAGCCAGATCACGCTCGCGACGCCAATGAAAATACCCAGCACCGTCAATGCGGATCGCATCGGATGCAAGAACAGGCTCTTGACGCCAAGTATCCAGGTGCGAAAAAACAACATGAGTAGAAGCGTCCAGGCAGATCCGGGGATTCAATCGAACGGGCTTATGGGGAGGGTGTGATCGACGACGTGTCAGCTGCCAGCGCCGGCGGTGCTCTCTGGCGTGGTCTTCGCATTCGGCGCGGAAAACATGTCGATTGGATTCTCGCCGGTGGTTAACCGAACCCGATCGTCTCCGTTTAAGACGTCGGATTGGACGAGGCCATCTCGCAGCCGAATTACGCGTTTGGCATGCACAGAGACTTCATCCTCATGCGTGACCATAATGATCGTCTTGCCCATGTCGTTGAGGTTTTCGAAGAGCTTGAGGATCTCGTTGGTCGTGGCCGAATCGAGATTTCCGGTGGGTTCGTCCGCCAAAATGAAATAGGGGTCGTTCACCAGGCTGCGGGCGATCGCCACACGCTGTTGCTGTCCACCGGAGAGCTGTGCCGGCCGATGGCTCAAGCGGTCGCCGAGCCCGACCAAGTCGGCCCATTTCTGACACCGGGCTCGATCTTCCTTCGTCAGCGTGCCTTGGTAGTACAGCGGGACTTCGATGTTCTCAACGACGGTCAACTGCTGGATCAGGTTGTACGATTGAAATACAAAGCCGATCCTC
>JAUIHJ010000496.1 GCA_030432015.1 bacterium | reverse complement strand
CTGGTTGGAGGTCGCCGCGATCGGGCCGTTGGTGATGTCGTCATCGGCACTGAAGCCCATTCCGCGACGAGCAAAGGCCTCCCAGATCTCTTTCTGGTTGACACCCTGGTTATGAATCAGGTCCGCTTGGAGAATGGCATCGCGTGCTTCCAGGAACGAGGGATTGGTGACTTGCAGGGTAAGGCCGGTCATCACCAACTGGAAGGCGAGGTTGTTGCCGCCGGTCCCGTTGTAAAGGTCCGGGTCAAACCCGTACTTTTCGACCAACAGCCACTGCATATCCCACAGGGTCTGCGCCCAGATCTCGCCGGAATTATGCACTTCGTCGTTGGGAATCGCGCCGCCGCCGCCATTGAAATCAACGAAGGTCAGCGGATTAATCGACATGTCGAAGCTGTACGGAAAGCGGCGGATACCGGTATCGGTCAGCGGGTTGGGCCCCATCAAATAGGTGCCCACCGGATAGGCATCGGTTGGCAGGTCGGTCGCTTTTTGGAGCATGTGCAGGCCAAAGTAGTCGCCCCAGCCCTCCCCCAGACCACCGCTCTGCAGCGCGTTGAGGGCGCCGACGTTGGCCGGACCACCGGTCATGCGGTTGGTTACGCCGTGGCTGTATTCGTGGACAATGACGTCCACCGCTAAGTCGCTATCGCGCCGCGGCGAATAGGTCGGCGGAATGCCACCGTTGTTGGCCGAATCAAGAATGAAGTCGGAGAGGTCCAAGTCGAACGTGAACATCGCCATCGTCGGCTGGAAACCGTCTGGCGGCGTGGCCATGAAGGCGTTGTTGCCCGCCGCAGCTCCCGCGTCGGCAACCTGCGCCAGCGCGAGGACCGGATCACCCCCGAGGCCACGTTGCGAGTAATTCTTGACCTGGAAATTGCCGGCCTCTTCCGTGAAACCACCCTTGGCGAAGATGTCGTGCGAGATGTTGTTCCAGACGAACAGGTTGGTGATCGCAGCCTCGGTGTAGGCGACCGGCCCTTGCGTGAGATCCAAGGGGGCATCAAAGATGAGGTTGGGGCCACCCTGGGGCCGGATCGTGGGGACCGGATTGCCGAGCCCCGCATTGTTGTTGCGGTCTTCCTGCGCATCAACGTTGTTGCCGCGCGTGTCGAAAAAGTCGGCACCTGGCAGCCCGTTCGCGTCGTGCCAGCCAAACGGCGAGTATTGAGGGTCCGCCGGATCGACCAGGATCGCGCGGCCCGTCCCGTCGACCGGGCTCTCATTGGTGTAGTCGACCGCATTGTATTGGGCGTTGGAAACCCAATCTTCGAAGTAAAGCGCCCCACCGCCCTCGGCACTCATGCTGGCCGAATACCAGTGTTGTTCTTTGAGCATCTGGACGTTCAGATTCCAGGCCAACTCGATGCCAGGCTGGCCGCCAGCGTCAACCGGAACGTAAACCAACTCGGCTTTGACGTTTTGATCTGCCAGGCCACCCTTCGATAGGAGGGTCTTGCTGGTCGTGCCACCTTCGAAATCGATGACGGTCGGTTGGGTTGTCAACTCAAAGCCAAACTCCGTCGCGAATTGACTGAACGCGGCGGCGGCCCCGATCGAAGCCTGAGCGGTCGTTCCGCTCGACTGCAGATTGGGCACAAACGTGCTGGAGGCGTTCAAGATCCGTCCATCGGACATTACGTTAATCAGGATGTCCGCGGCCTGCACTTCAAGACCGTTATGCGATTGCCGCAAGGCAATGCTGGTCACGCCGTTGAGGTCATTGGTGTACTGCGACTTGACGATCGCGCTGTTAATATCTGAGGTGGTCAGCCCGAAGCTCGAGGCATTCTGCCGCAAATAATTCATGGCTACCGTCAACGGGGCGCCTGCCCGCGGAGGTGTCAGGAATCCCGTCGTGCTGCCTCGATAGTGGCGCGGCGCCGAGTACTGCAAGCCAGTTGCATGGTCATGCTCCTGGTGCTCTTCCATGGAAGGCAGCAGCCCGCCTTCGCCTTCGGCGCCGAAATCAGCGGCTGTCAGCGCGAGGAGGCGGCGATCTTCGAGCGGCTCGAACAGCATGCGCCGCCGATGGCTCGCCTCGGAGGCGGAAGGTCGCTTTTTGGTCGTTTTGAGACGGCTTTTGACCCGATTGGCTGAATTCACTACGAGACCCCTATTGGGCTGGCCAAGACGTGGGTGATTGGGCGAAATACGACTGAGTTTGTCAGTCTAATTGTACGCCACAATTAAATCCACATTTTTGCCGAAACTACCGTGTCATCTGGAGTTCCGTACTCGTCACAGGCGGAATTTTCCGCACAAAGGATCCCCTGGTCGCGGTGCAGCACAGCGTCAGGGAGACAAGTCTCGGACGATATCCAGTGGTTAGAGTGGGTAGAATAGGCAGGATAGTGGAACGTGATCTGTTGAGTATAGACCGCAGTCGCAGACTGTCAACGAAATGTCGTCCTCAGTCGTTTAGACGGAGGGGACTTACGGCGCGTTCCCACGGCTTGGGGAAAATGTAGTGCTCGCCTGGATGATTCCGATTATTCGTTGTCAGAAGCTGAGAAGCCCCGATATCGTCTCGGCGCGCTCGCAGGTCTCACCCGCCGTCGGAAATGGCGAATGAGGCGAAACTCCCGTCGCAATGCGATCCAGGCGGGTCAGGGACGCAGGCGCGGCCGCAACACAAGTAACGTTCGGGGAACTCTCCCCGCGTCATCGCGGTGGTCGCAGAATGCCCGTCATCAGACAGGATGCCTGTCATTAAGCGGTGTTTGCCTGCGTATCAGCAGAGACGGGGCTTGAGCAACGCCCCTGGAGGTGGCCAAGAAATTCAGCCTCGATGGTCCGCCATCTGAGTCGCTTGGTCGTTCACGAATCACTTGCTGGGGTGTCGTGAAGATCCGTTCTACCAGTTGCCAAGCGGCGCCCAGAATTTGACAGTGCGACGGCACGTGTCGCCGTTTCGCGGCAGCCAGCCCCCCAAGGCCTGGGGTTGGTGTTCGAGGCGATTAGCTGCCAGGCCATCGGTTGAATGCTACGAACGGCTTCAAACCTGGTGCGTCGCACCAGCGCTGTGGATCCCGCAGTGCCTCATCAATTTTCACCAGCCGAGCGTGTGGCTGGTCTGGATTGGATTTTGCCGTCAAGGGCTATGACACCCTGTCCTCGGCCACGACAGTCTGACACCGTCCTCGACGACGACCTCAAGTCATCCGAACCGGCAGGAAACTGGGGCGAACGCGGGTTTCGCGCCGCCGAGCCCCACGGTTCGACCACTTACCATTGCCATTCAAGACCGGCAAAGCCGCCGTGGTAGAAGGCACTGCCGTTATCATTCGCGGTTGGAGTTCGTGCGATCGACCCCGGGAAAACAACGTTGGGGGGTGTCGAATTGAACTGCTCAGGGGCTAACCCAACGCCATCGATATACAGCAGTGAGTAACCCGCACGAATCGTCCAGTTGGGGTTAACTCGCCAGATTGCCATCAAGTTTGCGTCTGCGATGACGGCAATATCATTCATGCCGACGCTTTCGTTGTACGTGTTGTCGGGTTCGGTGACATTGATGACAGTCGTTTGATTCCCGTAGTTGCCGTAGGCACCGGCTTTCAATTCACCGCCAACTTTGATTCCCGGGACGATACTGCTCCACAGGTCCGCACCAAGTTGGAATCCGGTCAAGCTGTTTCTGGTCCGGATGTTGTATTCCATGTTGCCGCCCGGCTCGACAACGATCGGATCGGGATCGATATCATCCTGGCCCTGCGTATAGTACCGAAAGTCTTCGAGCAGGTAGAGGTAACGAACACCCATCAGGAAGGATGCCTGCACGCGGCAATTCGGCGCGGTCCAGCGGCGACGGAAGTTCATTTCAAAGTTATCCAGGCTGGACGAATAGGCGATCGAGTGGAAGATTGCATTATCCGTTTGCGGAAACCCGCCAGGTGGGAACGTCCCATACTGGCTCATGGGCGAAAACAGACCGCCGTTGGGGTCGGATCGGCTATCCGAGTCGGACCAGCTGAAGAGGCCGAAGTAGGTGAATTCCGCTGTCGCCGTCGCGAGAACCTGGATGGCGGCGTTGAATCGAACGCCAATCTTCTCGTCGAAATCCAGATCCTCGGTGCTCATGATGATGTTTGGGTCTGGACCTGGTCCATCGGCGGTGAAATCGACCCTTCTCGAAGCCTGTTCGCGAGATAGGTACATCGCGTCCATCGAGATGTCGTACCATCGCGGGGCACATTTACCCCCCTCTGCGTAAGGCAAGAGACGACCGAGCAGGCCGGCCATGACGCCGCCGCCATTACCGCCGCCGTGGCCAAAACCTTGTCCCATGCCGCAGCTCGCACAGCCAGCTCCACCGCAACCGCCACAAAATGACTGGCCTCCAGGCTTACCAGCCGGACCGGCCATGCCGCCCATTCCCGGTGGGAGTGGTTGAGGCGGCGCAAAGTTGGCTTGGGAGGCCCAGCCGTTGGCTTGCGGAGGTCCCTGCGGAAATCCCATTCCCGGCCCCGGATACCCACCTTGCGGTTGCATTGGAAAAGCCTGTGGTGCTCCGTAACCAGGAGGAACCTGGCCAAAGCCGGCCGGCGGTTGTCCCATCGCGGCTGGCGGTTGCCCGAAGCCGCTCGGTGTTGCTGGGTAGGACGCCGGGGCAACACCGAATCCAGGGTTCGGATACGGCGTCGCACCGGCTGCTGGCATATAAGCGAGTGGAGGTCCGCTGGGCGCGATCCGTGCGACTGGAAGCGGGGTTTGGTTCGGTGCCGGAACGCCAGCCTGCGAAGTGCCGGCTGCGGACATGGCCTCGTATTGCGAGAGCTGCAAGCCGTCACCGTATGCCGCACCCTGCACTTCTATCGGCGGATTGCCTTGCGGCGCACGCACGACGGGTGGCCGCTCGTCTTCGGGAGTCAGCAGTGTTGCCTGCCGAATCGGGTTGAACGGTGAGTTACCGTCGGCCCCAAATGCGGACGCACGGGAGTCTGTTCGTCCCGGGGTTCCAGGTATGCCTTCTTGGGCGACCGACACATCCAAAGGGGAATTCAGGTCTTGGCTACCTGGAAGTGACTGTGCCTGCACTCCAGACGCGGCGACCGCAATCGACGCGGTCGACAACAAAGCCAGGAAGCACTTCCTTACAGTTTTCATCGGGACTTCTCCGCTTTTCAAGATGAAACTCCAACGGATTCCACTTGGAATCTGGCCCCACGAGGTCGGCTGATCGCTATACGCCATACAAATCGACTCACCCGCAAAATTCGTTGGAATTAACTATCGGTCCGGCACAAAGCGTAAAATCACTTCTTTCGGCTTTCTCCGAATAGTGACCTTAATCGGCAGACTCGCCCGCGAACTCCTGCGTTTCCTGGTTTTCGCTTGCCGTCCGCTAAACTTTTCCCAAATCGAATTACCGGAATTGTCTAAATGGCGACAATGGGTCGAGTGGGTTGAACTCGCTGTCCGTCAACGCGCACGCTGGAGCTGCCGGCATTGACGGCGATCTGTGGGGCGACCCATCCAACCGGCTGCCAGATCTAATTTCGCGGAAGTTGTTGCGAAAACATGGCTGGCTTGCCAGAATCTATCGGGGACAGACACGTAATATGGGAGGCGGCCAGATGGCCCAGGCGAAGTTGATCGAATCGCTCGACAAATTTCTCGATGTGCTGGAGAAGAGCAGGCTGTTTACCCCGGAGCAGGTTAAGAAGTTCCGGGCCGATCTTGCCGGCTCGGACAGGCAACCGCTCGACATCGCCCGGAAGCTGGTCAAGAACCGCAAGTTGAGCAAATGGCAAGCGAGCCAATTGCTTGCCGGGTTTCACCGATTTCGCCAAGGGCAATACGTTCTCCGCGATCAATTGGGGAAAAACGCGCTGGGGGGCCTTTTTCTCGCGCACGACGAAAAGCGTGGCCAGCTTGTCGTCTTGCGGTCGTTGTCCAAGTCGGCTCAAGCGAATAAAGAGGCGCTGACCGCGTTCGTCGCCTTGTCCGAGCGGGCCATCGGCCTTGAGCACGAGCACGTGGCGCGGGTGCTGGAAGTTCGCTGCGACGACCAGCATCACGCGCTGGTTTCGGAATACGTGAAGGGGCCCGACCTGCAGTCACAGATCCTGGAGGACGGGCCTCTTGCGGCAACGCAAGCGGTCACGTACTTGCAGCAGGCTGCCGAAGCACTGGCCGCCGCCCACAAGAAGCAGGTGATCCACGGTGGTCTAAATCCCGCTTGCTTTATGGTCGATGGCGACGGCGTTCTGAAAATCACGGGCTGGGGACTGGCGCCGTTGTGCAACACGGGTAACGGTTACTCGGCACCCGAACCGAGTGACAACCTACCAGCAGATGTCAGGGGAGATGTTTTTTCGCTGGGGGCGACGTTGTATTTCTGGCTTGCCGGTCATGCCCCATTTCCTGACGGTTCGGATGGCGCGCCGCCGGATGAGAAA
>JAUIHJ010000495.1 GCA_030432015.1 bacterium | reverse complement strand
GCGCCATCATCAAGGAAGCCCTGAACTGTGACAAGAACACCTGGGGCGGACGGCTGATGTACAGCCTGGCCACGCACTACAACTTCAGCCTGGATGTTCCCTATCACGAATTGTCCGACGATGCGAAGAACGTGCTCCTGTACGGTACGCACGGCAAGGAATTCAAGATCGTCTTGCCGCCCGGCGCGAAACAAGGCAAGCAACATGACGGTAAGACGGTCAAATACCCCGGGATGGTGCATTGGATCGAGCATCGTTATCGCTGGCATCGAAAACAGGGAAGCTCGGACGATTGGGTTGATTCCTATCTCAAGAAAGTGATGGTGGAGTACGACTGTCCCGAGTGTGATGGCGCGCGGCTTAAGCGCACGCGGCGGCTGGTGACCGTTAACGGTCAGAGCATCGATGAACTGGGGCGCATGCACTTCGTCGAGTTGAGCCGTTTCCTCGACAGCATCAAGCCCACCGCCAAGCAACGGGGCGTCACGGAGATCATCCTTCGCGAGATCCGGGGGCGACTCGAACTCCTGATCGCCATTGGGCTGGACTATCTCAGTCTCGCGCGGCGGGCCGGCACGCTGTCAGGCGGGGAAGCCCAAAGGATTCGCCTCTCCTCGCAAATCGGATCGGGGCTTATGGGCATGCTCTATATTCTTGATGAACCGAGCATCGGCCTGCATCCGAAGGACAATGCCAAGATGCTTGATACGCTGGGGCATCTCAAGTCGTTGGGCAACACGGTGATTGTGGTCGAGCACGACGAGGACACGATTCGCGCGGCCGATCACGTGATCGAGGTCGGACCGGGCCCCGGTATCCACGGCGGGCAGATCGTTGTGGACGGTCCGCTCAAGAACATCATCGCCGCCAAGGATTCGCTAACCGGTCAATACCTGAGCGGCAAACGCCAGATCGCGGTACCTCAGCAGCGCCGCGACGGCAGCGGCAATTCGCTTGTTATCCGCGGAGCCCGACACAACAACCTGCAAAACGTCGACGTCGACCTTCCACTCGGCTGCTTTGTCTGCGTGACCGGCGCCTCCGGGTCCGGCAAGAGTTCGCTGGTGCACGAGATTCTGTTCAAGAAACTCTACTCTGTCTTGCAAGATAGTCGTGTGTTGTCCGGCGATCACGACGCGTTGCTCGGTGAACAACACGTGGACGATGTGATCAATATCGATCAGTCGCCCATCGGCCGCTCATCGCGTTCCAATCCGGCGACCTACATCGGTTTTTACGACAACATCCGCAAACTGTTTGCCGAAACCGAGGCGGCCAAATCACGAGGCTTCACGGCTTCGCAGTTCAGTTTCAACGTCAAAGGAGGGCGATGCGAGGAGTGCACCGGCGAAGGCAACATCGTCACCAAACTCTCGTTCATGCCGGATGTCGAAGTCGTGTGCCCGACGTGCAAGGGGCACCGCTACAAACAGGAGACCCTGGATGTCACCTTCCAGGGGAAGAGCATCGCCGAGGTGCTGGACACGTCCATCGAAGACGGCGTCGAGTTTTTCGCCAGTCAGAAAACGATTCAACGAAAACTTCAAGTGCTCAACGATCTGGGCCTGGGATACCTGACCATCGGGCATCCCTCGACGATCCTCTCCGGCGGCGAAGCGCAGCGTGTCAAACTGTCCGCCGAATTAGGCAAACTCAAACGGGGCAAGCATAATCTGTATATCCTCGATGAACCGACCACGGGGCTGCACTTCGCCGATATTGATCGATTGCTGGAAAGCCTCAATCGGCTGGTCGAAAGCGGGCATACCGTCCTGGTGATCGAGCACAATCTGGATGTTATCAAGACGGCCGATTACCTGATCGATCTTGGTCCGGAAGGAGGCCACAAAGGCGGCCAGTTGCTGGCCGCCGGGACACCGGAAAAGGTCGCCAAGAGCAAACGTTCCCATACCGGGAGATTCTTGAAGCCGTACTTGGTCTAGCGCCGATGACTCTCTTTGCCAAGGTTCCCATGACCGCTACATTTCGCTCGCGTGGTCGGCTTGAAACCCTGATCGCGGGCGCGGTTCGGCTCGTCGCGATGGTTGTCCCACCGCTCGTCGTCCGCGTGTCGAGACCCCGTCGTATTCGCGACGAGGATAACAACGCTGGCCGCGCGACAGCGGCGTCTGGCGGGCGCCTGACAGGCATCCGTCATTTTCATTGAGGAGTCACCACGTTGAACAAGAATTGGTGGAATAAGCACGGGCTGATTCAGCAGTTTCGCGAAGAGGCGTTCCGGCCCACGATGGTCTGCCTGAATACCGCCCTGACCTTCAGCCTCTGGCATGCATTTGGCAGCCCGACGTTCTTCCTCGAAAACCTGGCCCAAGACGTGTCACTGACGGGCGACTCCGTGATCGACGCCGAACTGTACCGAGGTTGCGGCAACCTACTGGTGATTGTCGTCCTCGTGTTGATGATTAAGGTCTGGTTTGGGCGGAGCCTGGTCGAGCACGGTTTAGGCATGGGACAATGGGGCAAAGCCCCCGTTCTGGTCGCAGCGACTCCGGTCATGCTCCTGTTCGGGTACCTGGGGGCGACGATGCCGGAGTACCACGCCTACTATCCCGCGACTCCTGGATTAGTGGGCCGATCGATGGGGGTGTTCCTGCTGCACCTCGGCGTGCTGGTCACGTATTATGTCGCCTGGGAACTGATGTTTCGTGGCTACCTGCAATCCTCGCTACTGCCCAAACTGGGCGTTTCCGGGGCAATCGCCGTGCAGGCGCTGGCTTCGACGCTGGCCCACACGGATCGCCCTGCCAGCGAGTTGCTGGGGTCGCTTGCCGCAGGCATCCTCTGGGGCATCTTCGCCTATCGAACAAAGTCCATCTGGCCCGTTTTCATGCACCATCTCCTGCTGGGATTGACGGTTGATTATTGCATCTGGTTTGGCCTGACGGCGTAGGGTGTTGCCTGACCCTGTTTCGTCCACGTCCTGCGATTTGCTACACGATTTGCTAGACTACGCGCATGAACGAACACCCTCCATCACCCGAATCGCGTGCGTCGATCTCGCCTGAACCGACTCAGGACCCGGGCGTTTCTCAGGTCTACCAACACGTGATGTTTGGCTTGTCGCTGCCCGAACGTGCGCTGCGGTCAACCTCGGCGCTGGTCGGTGGCGCGTTGACCGAGTCGGCTGCCCTTTTGATACCTCAAGCCTTTCGCAGTTCAAAGTCGTACGAGGTGTTTGTCCACCAAATGCTGGACTTCATGGTTCACGATGTGGGGGGCGTGCAAGAAAAAAAGGACGCCTCAGCGCCGCCGGAGGTCGAGGGATTTGTGGCGCGTAAAGCCGTCGGTAGTTTCGTCGACTTGGCCGGTATGGCTACCCTGCACCTGTCCCCCATGGCGGTCCTGGCGATCGTCGCCGATGTCGCCTACGGCTCGCAAGCGTACCTGCATGAATTGAGCAGCGAACTCAAGAAAGCGGGTGTCATCTCCCCGGATACGACAATTGATCACGCCGCCGACTTGCTGCACGCGTTGAGCAACACTTCCAAGGCAACGGCCGGTGCCTTCGACACGCCGCCGATCTCCATCGAAGGACTGCGTGAGACCATTGCACAAACGCGGGCCGCCGCAGCCAAGATGGATGCCACGACGTTGATACCTCAGGCAGAGATGACCCAGCTCTGGAAAGAGATGCATGAAATCGCCGTGAAGGAGCATGTCAGCGTACTTGATGTCTCCAGCACAATGTCGTTGTATACGCTCGGCAAGGTCGGCCAACTCGGACGCGGTGCCCTGTCCACCGTCACGGTGGCTGGCAACATGTTCGACCGCCACATCTTTGACCATTACCGCCAAGGCCTTACTGAAATTCAAGATCGAGGCCTGTACATCATCCTTGCGGAAAGCAGCGGACCCTACATCACCGCGGTGTGGGAAAATTTTTCGACCGAGAAGGCGACGATCACCGAAGATTTGCTCTCCGGAAAACTGATCGGCCGGGCCTGGAACGGCATGCATGCCTGGTTCGCTGCCGAGCCGAAGGATGACGCCAACGATCCGTCCGAGCCAGCTTAAGCCAGGCGCAGTTTCTCGCGGGCGAATTGAATCGCCTCGACTAACGCGTCGATATCGGCCCGACTGGTGTACACCCCGAAGCTTGCACGCACCGTAGCGCTGACTCCCATCAGGTCGTGCAGGGGCATCGTGCAATGGTGCCCGTGCCGTACGAAGACACCGCGCCGATCGAGCAACTGTGCCAGATCTTCCGGGTGGGCCCCCTCAATCGTAAAGCTGACAATGGCCCCCTTGTGCGGTGGGGCCGGCCCATAGATTTTCAATCCTGGTACCTGGAGCAGGCGCTCGTGCGCGTACGAAGTGAGGCGGCTCTCGTGAGCGCTGATCGCGGCAATGCCGAGCTTCTCCAGGTAGTCGATCGCCGCACTGAGGGCCACACATTGTGCAATCGCCGACGTGCCGGCCTCGAACTTGGCGGGCGGGGGCGCCCACGTCGACCCCTCGCGCGTGACGCGATCGATCATATGGCCGCCGTATAACAACGGGTCCATCTCCTCAAGCAGCGCGTACTTGCCGTACAGCACACCGATGCCGCTGGGCCCGCACAGCTTGTGCCCGGAGAAGGCCAGAAAGTCGACATCCAATGCGCGAACGTCGGTCGCCTGATGCGGTACACTCTGCGCGCCATCCACCGCGATCAATGCGCCGACTTCATGAGCCCGCCGCGCCAACTCCTGGATTGGATTGATCGTCCCGGTCACATTCGACATCCCGGTAACCGCAACCATCTTCGTCCGCGGGCCAAGGACTTCTCCCAGGCGATCCATATCGAGTCGCAGATCGGCCGTCAGCGGGATCATACGGCACGTCGCGCCGACCTGGGCTGCCATTTGCTGCCAGGGAACAAAATTCGCGTGGTGCTCCATCTCGTTGAGCAAAACTTCATCGCCGGCCTGCAGGTTCTTTCGCGCCCAGCCGTAAGCGACGGTATTAATGGCCATCGTCGAACCGGACGTGAACACGATCTCTTCACTGCGTTCCGCATTGAGCAGAGCCTGGACCTTGCTGCGGGTCAGCTCCAAACCATCATCGACCTGAATGCCGAAGCGGTAGACGCCACGATACGCGTTGGCGTAGTAATTCTCGTAGACCTCGACTTCTTTATCGATTACGGCTTGCGGTTTTTGGGCTGAAGACGCGCTATCGAGGTAAACGAGTTGCAGACCCTTCGCCAACGGACGTCCGAGAATCGGAAAGTCACGTCGCACGGCGTCTATATCGAGTCGGTCTTCCGTCGCGACGTCTGGCATCGGGTCCCTTCTCTTGAGGTGCGCAGCCTGCGGCGCGTTACCGCGCGGCCTAGGCTGCTTGCTCCGCGATGTCTCGAATCTTTTCGACCATGCCAAACAAGCCGTTGCGGCGTTGGACACTGAGGTGCCGCTCGAGCCCCAGCCGGCGGAACACGTCACGCGGTTCAATGGCCAGAATCTCTGGGGCCGTCTTGCCAGAATACATGGCCAATAGAACGGCGATCAGGCCGTTGACAATGATTGCATCGCTATTGGCCACGATGCTGATCGTGGCCGGCTTGTCATCAGACACCTCGGCAATCAACCACACATTGCTCTGGCAACCATGGACCTTGTTTTCGTCCGTCATCGCGGTCTCTGGCAGCTTGGGGAGGTCGAAGCCCAAGTCGATCAGATAATCGCATTGGTCTTCCCAGTCACCCAATTCTTCGAATTCTTCGTAAAGTTCATCAATCGTCATGATAGGCGTCGGAGACACGTGATGGCTTTCTCAACCGGAAAAATCCGCCGGCGACGGAACGAAACGCAGACGCAACTGGCAGCCTACGCGTACATTCTAGGTCGCTCCCCTGGGATTTCCAAGGTGAGGCATCATCCCGCCGCCATGGCTGCAGGATCGACCAGCAGTGACACTCGCCGTGGCCGCCACACCTGAACGGCCGGCAGCCAGCTCCACCGGGAATTCCGCCGCCGGTCGTCAGCGGTGGCGCCACAAATGATCATCCTCAATCCGAAGCTTCGCTTGCGCCGCAGCAATCTCAGCTCGGAATCGCTTCGCATCCATCGGATAGCCGGCTGTTGCGCGGATGTCCGGTACATGGTGCGACCAGAATGCGTTGAAGGCCAACATCGCCAACTCGCGAAGGTACTTGGCCAGCATCGAGGCCAGCGCCGTACACAGGACCGATTCCCCTTTCGCCGAAAAACGAATTTCCACCGGACGCTCAGCCGACTTCCAGCGGTAGGTGCTTTGCGACCGCGACTCTTTGACAATTGTGGGCATGACATCCGGGAAGACGGTTTGCAGCACCGGAACGTAGCGATTGCGACCACCATGCTTGTCACAATGAATGACAACGGGGTCGGCTTGCGTCGCCGGCGCGTGGTCGTCCTGCACCGCGATCGCGCAGCAGCC
>JAUIHJ010000494.1 GCA_030432015.1 bacterium | reverse complement strand
TGTCAACGTTGAAGTTATGGGATGTATCCAGATGCCAGTTGACACCATTCTTGAGACCAACCTCGTCGCCATTGGTCAAGTTGCCATCGAAGTTGCCGGCAATCGGGAGCCCATTGATCGCGAACGGATCGGCGACCACCAGGTTGGGGACCCCGTTGTTGTCGGTGTCGATCAACCAGCGCGACGCGCCGGCCACGCGGCCATAGGCGGCCAGCTTGTCGAAGCCATCGGCCGTGTCGCCGACATCGGCGGCGAAATTGCCGGCAAAGACATTGTCGCTGGTGAAGCCCAGCACATACGTGATGTCTTCGTTCGTGTTGTCGTTGTCCTTGTTCGCGGGATCGAAACCGAAATTCCCGTTGGTATCCACATACACACTGCCCGCGGCCCAGACGCCGAGCTCAGCGCGCGTATCGACGGTGAAACGGGCAACGAAGTCGCCGCCAGCGACCCCGTCACCGGTCGGAAAGGACGGATCCTGTTGGGGTTCAAAGGCGTTGCTTTCACCGTCCAGACGATTGCCCGCAGGGTCGACAATTGCATCCGACACGGTTAGCGTGTATCGATCGTCTGCCAAAGGAGCCGTGAATTGCAATTCGATCGTGGCCGTGGTGGGGGCGTTCGCAGTTGGCGGAATATTGGTGACCACGACATTCGATATCGAGATCGCTCCGACGGAGTCGCCGATCAAGGTGTAATTGCCTGGATTGCCGCTCGGGTTGTTGTTGGTGCCGCGGTCTTCGACTGCGTTGTACAAGAAGGCCGCCGTCCGCGCGGGAAGATCTTCTACGTTGATCGTCAGACTTCCAATAGCCGGGGTGACACTCTGGCTGCCGTCGCGCACCTTGGCGAATAGGTTGTAGTCAGGGGACCCGGTTATCTCGACGCTGGTGATCTGTGGGCCTTGCGTATCGATGAAGATGTCCAGGACCATTTCTGGCATACCGGTTGGGTTTCCGAGGTCAATCGGCACGAAGTTCCCTGCGATGTCCTCGGACGTTATGAAGACGCGCCGCGCGCCGTCGATTGGATCGAAGCCGAGTGACGGATCGTTCATGCTGATTGTCGATGTTATTTCCCATTGACCGGCGTTGCCGTCGGAGGTGCTCGCTGACAGGGCAGCCGTCTGACCAATCTGTACTAAGCCATTTGCCGCGTTTGTGACAAACGCGCGCACGATCGCGTCAGGTTCTGTGCGGCCCCAGAAAGTCGGCGTGGTGTCATTGGTAATACGATCGCCGGTTGTGACCGCGATTCCGGGGACGCCACGGTCGCTATCGGGATGCAATCCATCGTTGGTGACATTGGGAGCACCAAACGACTTTTCGGGCGAGGTCGTATCAATTGTGAACCATAATGGCTCGGACAACTGCGTCTCGCCCGTCACGGGGTCTGGGTTTCCGCTTCCGTTCGCTTGGAGATCGAAGATCTCGACGGCAGCTGCGGCGAAGTAAACACCTTCGGGAATCGGTCCCAGGGGAGTCAATTCGAACAAGTGGTCGCTGCTTCCGATTGGATTTGCGAAGGCTTGGCTAGAGACACCAGTTGCGGAATTCGTGATGACCACGCGGACAGCGGCGCCGTCATGCGTGGCCGCATTGGCGTCCGCCGCGTCGAAGATTGAAATCCCCATGCCTGCGAAACCTCTTAGGTCCGCTTGAACGATAAACCGCGGCGTGGTGTCCGCGGTGTAGTTGTCATCGCTTTTCACGCCTGTATCACTGTCGGGGTCGAGACGGATTCCCGACGGAACCGGGGCCGGAAAATTCTCGATCTCAAGGGAGTAGTTGGCAACATTTCCATCGCGACCAAAGACTTTTACAAAGTACACTTCCTGACCGACGACCGGCACGGTAAGTGTTTCGTTATCACCGTCGCTCGTAGCCTCCGCAATCTTGTTTCCGCTTGTGTCATATAACTCAATATCCAGATTGCCGACTTGGCTGTCGAAAAGCGAATTGATGAGGAGCTTGCCGGTATCGTGTCCTGTCACTCGAAAGAAATCGACATCGCAACCGCTGTGGATGCTGAGATCACGCAGCGTAACGAATGGGTCCGAGCCAAGAACCGTGGCTTGTTCCAGCGACTCGTTGATCTCAAACCGATCCGACACGATCAACGTCTCGATGCTGGTGAACCGCACCGGTTCGTTTTCCGGTGTGCTAATGGTCCCTGATGAAGCGTTTCGTGGAATGCTGGAGGCACCGTGTTCAATCAAGTCGACGGCGAGAATATCTCCGGGTGGGACACCCGCTTCACCATCAACAGGCAAGCCACCATCAATTAGAATCTCAGCCGATGCACTCGGTCGGACACTGAAGCTATCAGTCCCGTCACCGCCCAGCAGCAAGAGTGTTCCGCCGATTTCTCCGACGGCTCCGTCGCTGTTCTCATTGCACGCGTTCCAGCCGACCAGGAAGAGATCATTCCCCGCGTTGCCTTGAACTTCCAGAGCGTTTCCCGTACTGCGAATGTTGAACGAATCGACCATCGCCCCGCCAACCAGCAAATCGAAATTCGCGAACGACAGATTGCGACCAATCGCCGGCAGCGCATATTGGCTCGTTCCTAATTCGACGGTCCAATCAGCATTATTGTCGAGCCCCGCTAGTTTGTCGGATGACGACACACTTCCAATGATCGCGTTGATGTTGAAGAACGATCCACCAATGGCACCGACTGAAGTGCCATCGAAGCCGTCGTCGGATCCAATTCCTGATAGAGCGACTTCCTGTGATTGAACGAGCGAGAAGTCAAGCGTATCATTCCCCCCCTGACCGTCCACGATCCCAGTGACGCTTCCACCGGCCGCAAAGATATAGGTGTCGTCACCATTTCCGCCGATCAAATTCTCGACTTGCGAAAATATTGTCGGGTCGCTCAGGATTCCACTGTTCGGTCCAGTGATTCTCCACTTATTGAGAACATCGTCAGCGACAAGGGTGTCGGATCCGTCGCCGCCGACATAGTTCACCCCATCCACGGCGCCGTTGGTCAAGTTCAGGGTGTCATCGTCACCCTCTCCGAAGACGTTAGTGGGAAGCTCCAGGTCGCCATCGATCGTAATCTCGTCGTCTCCGTCGCGTCCCTGTACGAAAATCTCACCAGTTGGCTCGAACAGGCCCTCGGAATTGCCGTCGATCAAGACTTCAATCTTGTTGCCGACCCGCCGCAGGGTGAACATCTCGTCATTGTCCGTGCCGCGAACCTGGAGATCTAACAGTGAGGGATCATTCGCGTTGGGAACCAATTCGACCGTCGGCTGACTGCTTGAGATGGTGCGGCCAAGCCCTTCGGACTGGATGAGTGTTTCAAGGCTAAGAAAATCAATGCCGTTGAACTCTTCATTCGTGCTCGTGTCCATGACCGCCGTTTCCCACCGGTTCTTCGTCGACCAACCGTTCGGGTCGGCAGAATGAGGTCCGACCAATGGTGCCGATGCGGCAATTCCCTCGGCAATTGGTATCGCAGACGCCTCCCGCGGCGTCAGAGGACCAGGGAGGATCGCAGGCCTTAAGATTGCTGCCCAGACGTTTGGCTGGTCTCCTGCCAGTCCAGCGTTTTGGTCGGCCATCGCCAGTTCATGGAAACGCACGTCGATACGAAGGTCTGAGTCGAAGGACATCATCACAAACGCCAGACTCTTGGCAAACGGCGGAACGGGGCTTTCACCTGGGATGTCGATTTTAATCTCACCCAACAAATCCGAAACACTTCGGACCTCCGATTGAACACTTGGTGCCACAAATTTGTAGGCGCCGTTCTTGCAAACGGTTTCGCCAAGTACCTTGATTTCATCTCCCGTGCATCTCAGGCCACCAAGATCAAATCCTGTCGGGACTCGAAAACGGATCTCGTTAAATACAGCTCTTACCGGAGTTGGCAAGAAATGGTTGAGGTTGATTTCACCAGAGAGGCCAGGTTCGACAAGGGGCACCGGGATAGGAACTGGTACTCCCGTCAAGAGTCCGGAAACCGTCCCCGTTGCCAGAGCAGCAATCAACTCGTCATTGTCCAGCATTGTCAACAGGATTTCATGAGATATTGCCACCGGCAAGTTGATTGGAATCTCTCCAGGCAGCTGGCTCTTAATACCGTCAAATAGCGCGCCGATAGGATCGGCGTTGAACAGATCTCTGACCTTTGAAGAAAGTCCCAGAGTTGCAACATCGACTGTTGTTTGAACTGCCTGTTTCGTTACGTCGATGATCGAGTCAATGTCGATGACGCCGATGCCGATGGTGTTGTCCAACCGATGGAAGTATCCGTCGCCCGTCACCGCATCCGCCATGTGTGACAGAAAACCGGCATTCAGGCGAGCATCGCGTCCGCGGCCATCTGAGATATTGACAGTGTTAATTGAAGGCATCTCGTAGTGGACGCCTTTCCACCAACTGATCACGTCGCGCGCTTGCGCCTTCGCCTGTGCCACATTCTCGGATCGTGTCGAAAAGCGCGTAATTGCCCACCAGCCGAGCATCATATGAGAAACTTGATCAGGACTCGGAGCTGGATTGACGTGTGCTTGTGTTCTTCCTGGTTTTCCCAAGATGCCAGCACGGTAGTCGACCCCATTGATACGGTCACCATAGATCAACGGGATACCTTGTCGGTGCCGGATTTGATTAACTGTGCCATTAACATCATCTGTATTGGGGAATTGAAACTCAGCAAAATCGTCGATCTGGCCGTTTCCGTCGTCGTCAACGCCTGCGGCTCCTGGTTTACCGTCCGGTCCTAGCCCATCGCCAATGAAGTCGCGAAGAAAAAAGCCCCGATCATCTCGATCGTAGACCTCAAGCTCCGCTTCATGTTCCAATTGTTCGAACGCATTTAAGATGATTTGAACGACGTTTTCCGAATGCACTGGGTCGCAGGCGCCACACCCAGCGTTCTGCAGAATCGTCGCTTCTTGTGAAAACGTGAGCAACGCATCACCCATATGCTTTGTCTGATCGCCAAACTTGATACTCTGCTCACCGTTCTCATCAATAATTCGCTCCGCGATAAAACCATTGAAGAAGAATCGCTCGAGGAATTCTGCGCGTACAGGGTCGTACGCCTCGTCAAACTCGGAACGCGCCTCTGCAGGCAGATGGAACGGAACGACGAGGAGGCCTGTATCTGGCGAATCGTAGAGGAGGCCACCTTCGAAACGCTGTGATTCCACGCTGCCAGTCCCCGGTTTGACGCTGTCAGTGGGGGCTCCAAACTCGCCGGCCTCCCCTCCGGTCGCGAGCCAGGCGTCAATGAATTTTTCATCAAGCGCATCGCCGCCCGTGAATTGGTCATTGCCTGAGCCACCAACGAAGATGTCACGGCCGGGGCTGCCAATGAGCACGTCATTATCGGGACCGCCATTCAGAGTTAGACTGACATCGATGACCCCTATTTGTAAAGACGACGCGTCAAGGGAGTCGTCGAGATTGCCAGCGTTGACCACAAACGTGTCGACGTCTGCTGCCGACAAATCGATCGTCAGCGTGTCGTCAGCGACATTCGTCGTCGAAAGCGCAAACGCCCCATTCGCTGCGGCGTCGCCTGCCAAGGCGATCGTATCACCATTGTTGACCTGAATTGAAAGCGTCTCCGCGTTTGTGTCGCCAGTGATCATGACGTTGTCACTTTCGCCCGCATCGGCCTCAAACGTGAGAGCGAGATCCATCGCATCATAGGTGACGACCGCCAGCATTCTGCGGTCTTCCAATGGCTCAAAAAACAGTCGCCGCTTGCGCCAAGCTTCGGCAGTTGCCCTCGTCTGACTGTGCAACGGTCTCTTTGTTGAATTCTTCGTCATCATTGGTGGCACTCCCGGTCACTGGCGGCACATCTAATTGCGATAATTCGACAGCATGTTACTGCCCCTTTAGGGGAGATGCAACGGCCGCCGGGGGAATGCGAGGAATGGGGGCTGTGCCTCAAAGAGGGTGATTTCCTGGCGAATCGCGAATCGCGAATCGTGGGAGGACATTCGAGTTGTGGTGGCAAAATCGAAAGCACAGTCCAAAAGGGGACGACCACATTTGCTTTCACACGACCCTACAACAACAAACGCCCGACGTAACGCACTGTGCCTTGCATTGGGCGCAGATCTCTTGCGCAAGACCGTCAATGGAAATCGGCGCAGCTCTCCGACCTCGCCGGAAAGTCTGACCGAAGGACTCGAAAGCATCTCGGTGGATTGCCGTGAAAGTCTTCGGTCGAGCACCGTGCAGTAGGTCAAAGACCCGCGCACAACCACGCACAGCAGTTTGACCTTCCCACAACAGGGAGAGCCGCACACAAGAAACGCCAGAGTGGTTCTATGTCAGCGGACTACATGTCCAACCATTGTTTGCCGAGGTCGTCAACCAGCGCGTCTAACAAATCTTCCAGCGGTTGCTGCTGCCCGACCACGACCGCGTCGGTGCGGCCTGACGACGCGGCATGCGTTTGGGCGAAGAAC
>JAUIHJ010000493.1 GCA_030432015.1 bacterium | reverse complement strand
GCGTCCGCACGCGTTGCAAGGGAACTCGGTGGTGCCGTCCGGCGCCGGGGAAGCAGAGCCAGGTGGTATCGAAGACATGCGTTTCCTTTGTGCTAGGTGCCCGGCGCGGTGAAGGTCCGCTGTGGTGGGCGTGTGGTACGGTCGATTGTGACGCGCGTCGAAGTTGCCACGCGATGCTGCCGGCGGTCAATGGATCGGATTACGAATCTTTCTTCTGATGGCTGACCCCTGACTCGCGCCGCACGTGTTCATGATAGTACTTCACACGTTCGACGGCGTAGCCGCGATCTTGAGTCATTTCCAACATTTCGCCCAGAGCTTCAATGTGCTTCCCGAAATGGGCACGTTCCACCCTCCGTGCCGCGACATCGACAGTCGAGCTTCCCGAAGTGTAAAACCCGCTTTGGTAAGTCGCGGCCCGATCGCTGCTGGCACCGGAGTGTAAGATCACTTCACGCGGGCGGCCAAAGATCGGGAACGCAACAAAGCAACACAGGATCCCCAGCGCAGCCAGATGAAGCACGATAATCCCCAGCGGCCAGACGGTAAAGACTTCCAGTCCAGTCGGGTACGCTCCATCGGGGTCTTCGGCAAGGATCGGTGGGCCGCCGGAACCGCTCTCGAGAAATACCGCCTTGCCGGGATCTCCACAGGCCTCGATCAATCGAACCGCCAGCCCCCGATGTTCGCGATTGGCCAGCGGCAGGTTCAGCAGGAACGAGCCGTTGGCGACGACCAATAGCTGGCTCGAATCCCAATCCGCCGTGGTGACGCGGGTTACCAGCGGCCCTTGCTCGCCTTCCAGCAGCGGCACGAACTTCGGCTCGTTCGTGGAAACACCGCGTGGCCCGATCCACGTCCCTTGATCGTCCTCACTTGGAATCGCCAGGTTCGTATAGGAATACAGTTCAGCCTTGGCCGCATCGATGTCCTGACTCCAGTCTCCGCTAAGTTTCGTCACTCGGCCGTGCGGTTTGGCATCCTTCAGCGTAAACCAATCGACATGATGGTCCATCTCGATGGCGGCACGCGCTGCGGCGTCAGCGGACGTGAGCGTGGCGAGCCGTCGAGCCGCCTCCATAGCCTGCTCGGGCGGTACGGACGGCATGACTTTCCGCCAATAGGTAACCGCCGCGTCGTAGTCGCGTCCCACATAGATCAGGGTGCGGTTGGGTTCGTTGCGCAACCATTCATCCAAAAATTCGCGCTGCGGTTTGGTCGGCGGCTCGTAATCATCTGGAAACCAGACGATCACGTCGTAATCTTCCAGCTTGGGCGACAGTCGGCGCCAACCGTTCACACGAAACCCGGCCGCCTGGAACATTTCACCCAAAACGGCGGTTCCGTTGACGCTTTCACGACCTTTTAACGAGTGGCGCAATCCATAGGTCGTGTCGAGTTCCTCCGGCGCGCAGCCAGCGAGGGCAATCAACGTGGCGACCAGGCTAATTGACATCCAGCGGTTCATGCGTGCGCGTGTTCCGGTTCAAGCTGTTGGTGAAATTCGTCGAGCTGCATCCAGCATGCCTCGAAACCCGCGCGGTCCAGCGGATGACTGCCAAAGAAGACATCCTCGAAGGTCTCCATGCTGCGTTGCATGAGCTCGAATAAATTCGAGCGACGGCGGACTTCGCGGAGGTATTGCCGATTGGTCTTGCCGCGGGTTAACCGAATCACGTGGCTCCTGTCCAGCTGGACAAGCTGATAACTGTACAGGTAGATCATGGCGTCGGCGAACTGACCTTCCTCGTACAGTCGCCGCGCTTCGGCGAGCAGGTCGCCCTGAGGTCGCTTCAACTGAAACGGCAGCGCATCGACGCGATCGACATCGCCGCTTAACGTGAGATCCTCGCCGGAATTCGTTCGATCAATGAAACCATCTTCGATGCTCATGAACGCTCTCGCCAGGAAATAAGCGACCAAGGCGATCAGCATCACCAGCACCGTCCAGGCAAGCACCCTCAGGAGCAAGAGGATCCAATCCGGCATGCTCAGGTTGGGCGGGTTGAAGAGCCATTTCGAATCTCGGTTCTTGAGATCGGCTGGCGGCTCGACATCGAGCCGCCGCAGATCTTCCGCAGCCGCGTCATACCAGGGGAAAACGGCGAGTGAATCGGCGCCGGCTTCCGCGACGGAGTCTTCCGCAGGTCGAGAAATCGGCTGCGCGCACACCACCCCCGCAAACGCAACCAGGCGCAGCAGAACAAGCAACTTGATGAGCTGAATTCGATTCATGTCAAAACGACTTGCTGGCCATTCGGTTCGCCTCGGCCCGCATCCGCAGTTCGACCTCCCAACCTTCATGCCGAATGCGAAGATCTAGATAACGCAGAAAGCGAACCACATTTATGTAGATCGCCACCATCCAGCACGCCAGTGGAAAGGCATACAGAAGCATGAACGGGCTGACCTTCCAGGAATTGACCAACACCCCTTTGAGAAAGACGAAATTCCCAAACATGGCGACCGCCAGACAAAAGGTCATCAGCGACAGACCCAGACCTTGCGTAAAGAGATCGGAGTAACTCGGCGCGTGTATCTGGGTGCTGCGGCGCCCAATGGTCATCATACTTCGATCGCGGCTGATGAGGGGATTCCGTTCGAGCAGCACGATTTCGTTGATGAACGGCCGAAAAACGCGGAGGCCAACCGCGTACATCGCCAGGAGAGGCAAGAGCATCGCTTCGAGCCCCACCTCGAAGTCGCCATAGCGGGGAACCGCCAGCAGCAGCAGCCAAGCGGGGAGAATGCCCCGGACCAGCAGTTGGCACCAGATCACGCGAGGCGACATTTTGAAGACGTCTCGAAACACGTCGCGAATCTTGGGTTGATCGACGAACACCGCCTGGCCCAAGTAAGCCGTCGCAAAGATGGAAGCCAGCGGCGCTTCGATCGCGATTAACAAGGACATGTCCCAGACATAGCGTGTAATCGCGGAGCTCTCGTCCAAATAGAAAAAGGCGTCTCGAAATTCCAAGTCCATCATCCAGCCGATCAGAAGATGGTTCAGCACCATCAGCGGCAAGGCACCTGCGAGAGACGTCAGCACAATAGGGCGCCAGTAATGACGCATCACGTGCAAACTCAGATCGCAAATGTCGACCAGGTTGCGTTCTTTGACGGCGATGTGCGTGTTATCAAGTTGCACGGAAGACCTCGCGTGGAAGCCCAAGCACAACGAAGTAAAACGTCAACATGCCGCTGGAAAGGACCGCCACGGTCGCTTTCAACCAGTAGGGCGCGGCCGACGGCGACAGAAACCCCTCGATCATGGCGGCCAGAAAGAACATCACAATGGCTGCCCCCATAATGGGAATCGCATCGCGGCCCGTTTTCTGCAACGAGGCAAAACGTGTGAGGCCGCCGGTGTAGAGCCAGGCCACGCCGATTCGCAGACCGGCCCCCGCGGACAAGACGATTGCGGTGAGTTCGAAGGGACCGTGGGCGGTAACAAAATGAAAGAAATTCACGCCCTCGGCAACGTCCGGGCGGGCCATGTATCCAAAGGATGCACCCAGGAACACGGCGTTGAACATGGTAATAAACAAACCGGGAATCACCAGCACGCCGCCGGCGAAGCATTTCAATCCGATGGATGTGTTGTGCTGAATGTAGAAGCCGGCCATCGCGAAATTGGCCTGAGAATTTCGGCCCTTGATGGGGTCTGCGAAGTTGCTCTCCAATTGTTCAATGTTCGCTTGGGTCAACATCTGTTGGGCGTAGTTGGGCCAGAGATCGCTGGAATACGCCAGAATCGCCGACAGGATAAAGCCGCCCCAAAACAGGCAGAACGCCAATTGGACGCAGCGGTCGTTGAAGATCCGCTGCGGCGCTTCGACGAGCAGCAGGTGCGACCATTTCGCATAGTCGAAGTCCCGGCTGCGATAGAGTTGATTGTGGGCTCGCCCGACCAGTCGATGCAGGTACTGCACGGTATTGGGCGGCAGCTGATAGGAATCCGCCAGCGCCAGATCGGCACATGCGGCCCGATACAAGGTGGCAAAGCGTGTGACCCGCTCGGCGCCCATTTTCTTTTTGCGCGAACGCTGGGCCAGCTCACACAACTGTTCAAGCTCGAGCCAGTTCTGTCGTCGTTGTTCGACGAGTTCGGCGACTTTCATGGGACGGCTACTCTCGACTCACGACTTGGGAATTGGAACCGAAGACTGAAATGGCTGGACCGCCGCCGGTGGACCGAAGGGGTTGGCCGCATCCAATGCTTCCTCGTCGGTGCGATCAGCGACAAACGCTCGGTAGTATAGGGCGCAAAGCATTAGATCGTAGCTGGTGTCAGGTGGAAAACCGAACCGTTCGATCAGCGGTTCGGCGACGTGGCGAGCCACTTCCCGTCGCCGGGCTGTCGAAAAGAATCGGCGGCGGTCGACGTAACCGGCCAGGCTTCGCGACATCGAGCGGGTAATCACGAAATCGGCCGGAATGTAGTTGGCCAACTGAGCGGCCCGACTGTCCTCCAGTTTGGCCACGCCCGTCAGCCATTGCCGTTCTTCCACCACAACGATCGTGCCGCTGACAATGTCTCCTAGGCGTTGATAGCGGCGGTTCAACGTCATGGTCACCAGTGCCAGAATGCACGTTGGGACAATGTAGGCTGGTGCCGCAAGACCCATCACTTCCAAAGAGAGCATCGGCATCATATCGACCGAGCGCAGGAAATTACGCATGACCGCCTGGACGCCATTGATCGGCTGGCCGCTGACTGTCAGCACGCGGATGCCCATGGTTCGCTTGCCAGGGGTCTGGCCATTGAGCATCGTTTCGCAGATGCCGCCGTAGAACCAGTCGGAAAGAAACCAAATAATCGCCAGCACCGCGAAACTCATCCCACCCACACCGATGGTGCCGCCCACCAGGCTGATCACCAGGGCAATGACCGCGAAGCCGGCGGCACGGATCAGCAAGTCCAACAAGAATGCGGGCAATCGACGAAACGGCCCCGCCACCTGGTAATGAAAGGCGATATTTTCTGGCGTTACGACTTCAACAGTCGAGTCGATCTGCGTCATTTCACTCGACATCGAGGTGCGCTACTCCAGAGGTTCAGTGCGGCCAGGGTTGCTTTCGCCAAGACGTCTTCGTGTCTTCGTAGCGACCATTGTCAATTATTTGCCAATCAAGGATCGCCCGCAACCGGCACGCTCGGCCGGGAATACCAGACACTGACCATGCCGGGCGCGGGATCAAGGGCCCGCGGGCTGCCCCAATGCGAGGCAGCCAGATCGGGCCAACCATCTTGATTGAGATCCCCCACGACCAGTTCGTTGAGCCACGTCGCGCCCGCCGCTGCCAGCACCGCGGGCTCGCCGAAGCCCCCCGTCGCGCGTTGATAGAAAATCAGCAACGCGGAATCATCGCGGCTGATGACCGCCATATCGGTCAGGCCATCCTGGTTCAGATCCGCGACCGCGACGTCTTCCGTGTAGGTACCGCACCTCCGCTTCCCCCGCCGCGTCAGAGTATGTCGGGGTGTCTGCTGCCAGATTTCAATTTCACCGGAAAACGCCGTGGCACCGACGACATCGTTCAAACCATCGCGATTCACGTCGCCAATATCACAACTCTCTCCGCCGGTCCGTCCATAATCCACCGGCGGCAAGAGCGTCCTGTCCGGGGTTTGAGCCAACACAAACATCCGTGTTCCATACAGCACGATATCGTTCCGAGCATCGCCGGTCACATCACCGACCGATATCGAGACAACATAGCCGTCGATCGAACCGAGGCGGGCCACGACCTCCAGAGCGGCGGAAGACGCGTTCCACGCCCACACGAAAACCGCATCGCCGACCCGCTCGTTGGCAACCACGATTTCAGCCAACCCGTCGGAGTCCACGTCGCCAACGGCGATGGCGCGCGACGACCAACCGTGCGGAAATTGGTACACGACCTCGGGTTCGAGCTGGCCGGTGCGGGGGCTCTGAAGACAGACGCCGAAACTGTTCGCTTTGCCAGCGCCCTGGTAGTCGTCGTAATGTGCGATCACCAGGTCGGTCAGCGAATCACGATTCACGTCCGCAGCAGCAATCACGGCAGGCGCCCAGTTCGTCTTGATGGTCTGCCGGCGTCGCAATGCGCCAGAGTTCGTCGCGTCGCGTTGAAATATCATGATGTCCCAACTCACCCGGTTGGCGATGATCAGTTCGCGTCCTCCACCACTGAGGACGTCGCCAATGGCAATTCCATCGGATCCTCGACCGGTCGGCAGGACTTGGGGCGAAGCGAACTCCCCGCGCAGCTCACCCAGCCCGCAACAGATGATCATGACGCCGGCACAGACGCAGCAGCCGGGTCGAATCGGGGGTGACGGGATCATGCGAGCGCCTTGGAGATGAGCCGGTGGATTCACCGGTGCCGAATGCGTGGCGGAGGAATCGGACTTCATTCTACCACGGACGCTGGAGCATCCGGTTGCCTTTTCTTGCGGCGATTCACGGG
>JAUIHJ010000492.1 GCA_030432015.1 bacterium | reverse complement strand
AGCGTCATCGGGTCGAAGTTGTCATCGGCCTCTGCCGGAATCACATCAATGCCGGCATCCGCCCCGACCTGTGCCACAGCCACCGAACGACTGTTTTCCTGACGGGCGGCATCCAGCAAAATAGAAGCGGTCCCCAGCGATAGCGTGATGATCAGCAGCAGCACCAACTGCGCATAATGCGCCGGATCACGCGCCACAGTCCAGAACGCCAAGCGGCCAGTCAACCCGTTGCGGACCTCAGCCAATCGCCCAATGCCGCTGACGATCAGCGGGAAGGTCAGCCAGTTTGGCACCTTGAGCTTAACGCCATCGATGACCGCAGCGACGACCATGGCGGTCGAGAGAAACCAGATATGCCAGTTCTCGACAACACCGACTTGCAAGTTTGTGATCAGTTCCATCTTAATTCCCCGTGTGTTTTCCGTAAGCGTGTTTCACACCTTGTGTGCTGACATCGCAGACACGCGTCTGCGTATTTCTTAATACCGCATTGTCAATAGATAGCTCATAACAGCAGCAATGGCGGTCACAAAAAAACACACGATTTCAATACCGTGTGCCATGATTTCGGTTGAACCCAGTGCGTACATATTCCCGTTCCTCGTGACGGCGTCTTGGGGACCATTCGTGCGGGCGTGCTTGGTATCCATGCCGCGCTGTTGCGGCCCGCATGACGGCGGTTATGAGCCAGCCGATTCGCGCAAGGCAAAACTCCCCCGTGGCGAATTCCGCCACGGGGGGTGGCTTTGCATCCCAAGCGTTCATGGGCCGAGTCTGGGTTGTTGGATCCCGGACTATTTGCCGCCGACTTGGTTCGCGATGTTGTTGAACTGCTTGGCGGCCTGCGTACCAACGGCGGTAATGGCGGTCAAGCAAACGATCACGATCAAGGCCAGCATGACGGCGTATTCAACTGCTGTGGGGCCATCTTCGGACTTCAGGAAACGTTGCACTTTAGCGGTGAAATTCTTCATGACATTCTCCCAACAATAACGGCTGCGTCCGGCCTCACGTTTGGCCGGGGAAACAAAACCAACGAAACAATTGTGGCGTTCGATACGAGCAGAAAGCTCGATTGGCGGTTCACCCCACCGCGTCAAAATGCACACCAAAATGCCCATTTGAAAGCAGTCGAATTCGCGCCGTGAACCAGGAATCGAGAGATTGCTTGGCCCACATTGGAAACCTATTTCACGGCTGGCCTTTGTCAAATTGAACGCATTAAGAAAACTTGAATTGATCTTCGTTTTTTGCAAATTGGCGACGGTTCTTCCGGCCCCCGCCTTCTGGGCGGATGAAGTTCGCCTTGCCACGCCGCGGTTTGGCTGCGATCATCGTCTCGAATTCCCGCCCATTTTGCGGTTCTGACCCCGCGCCATCGCAACCAACAAATTCCGGCGGTCGTCCCGCACGGGTACCAGGCAGTGAACTTCCCAGGCCCGGAGGCAAGTCCGGACGGCCACACGCAACCATGACACCAACCGACGACGCAGTTCACGCCGGTCAAGCGATCTACACCAGGACAACCCTGCGCAGCTATGATTGGCTCGTCCTGGGAGTCTCCAATCGCTGGGTCTGGCGGTGTCCGACGCCGCGGCTGGTGCAGCTCTACAACGAACACGTCACGGGCAATCATCTGGACGTTGGCGTCGGAACCGGGTATCTGCTGGATCACTGCCGGTTTCCGCTGGCACAGCCGCGGATCGGCCTGCTGGACCTTAACGCGACCTGTCTGGCGGTCGCTGCCCAGCGGATTGCCCGCTTTGCCCCGGTCCAATTTCAGGCTGACGTACTTTCTCCGTTGTCGATCGACGCCGCGCCATTCGACTCGATCGGATTGAACTACGTCCTACACTGCCTGCCGGGCACGATGGACGAGAAAAGTCGCGCGCTGGACCACCTCATATCGCTGCTGCGCCCGGGCGGCGTTGTCTTCGGCTCGACTCTGCTCAGCGGCGGCGTACGGCGCGGTTGGGCTGCGCGGAAGTTGATGGGCTACTACAATCGCCAGCGAATTTTTTCGAATCATCATGACGACTTCGAACAGCTCGAGGCTGCATTGAAGCAGCGATTCGTGACGCACAAGATTGACGTGGTGGGTTGTGTCGCCTTGTTCAACGGGCGAACCGCGTCACAATAAGTGCACCGGTTTCCCTGTAACTTGACGTCTCTCCTGAACCAACGTCCAACACCGGGCGTACCACAACCCATGAACGGCCCAACCCGCAATTCGGCGTCGTCACGAAATCGCTTGCTCTTCCTGGTCGGCGCAATTGCCGGCTTGATCATCGGCACGTATGTCTACTATTCGAGTCAACCAGGTCCCGCGCCCGTTCCCGGTCCGAATCCTGACGGGGTCAAGACCGCTGACCCGCGCGCTCCGGCCGACCTGCTCACACCGGCCGACGTCGTACAAGTGCTGCACGACGCGCGGATCGCTACGGGGCATCTTGAAAATGTGGACCTGACCGCGGCCGACCCGTTGTTTTTGAAAATCTGTCAGCAGCTCCCCGGCGAGGCGTTGCCGGCGCGCAATTTGGCGATCGCTCGATTCCTCGCCTACGATGCCGGCAAGCTGGAACTTACAGCCGTCGAGGAATCGCTGGGGCGGCTTGCCACCGTGGAGCCGGAAGCGGCCACCACCGCGTGGCTCGACGCCAAGACGGCGCTCAAGGCGAGCGAAGCGCAGTTCGCGGCCGATCCCGGCGCGAGCGTGGCGATGTTGGCCAGGGCCACCGCGTCGCTGCAAGCTGCCGAGCAACGTGACCCTTCGGTGGCCGGTTTCCCGTACCAATTGTTCGAGGCGCTGAGATTTGCGGATGCGCCGGAAACGCGGAAGCTGGGGAAAGCGGCCCTCGGACGGGCCTACCAGCGAGCCCCCGATAACCTGTTTGTGCTGGGGGAGTGGTTGTTGGTCCAGGTTGAACAAGAAGACGTCTCCATCGTTGAGACACTGGAGGCGTCGAAGGCCACGATTGCCCCATTGAAGAAACAGATTCAAGACAACGTGCGGATCGACGTCTTCGCGATGGTGGACGAAGCAATTGCCGCGGTTGGCGAAGGCAAATGGGCGTTGGCGAAAGCCCGGATCCGCGCCGTGTTTGTCAACTCGATCCGCAGTCATGAATTCGCACAGAACGATCTACGAAGGCTCAAGCCACATCCGCTCGAATTCGTACTTCACGAGTTCAGCCAGGAATTCCAGACGACCTATGCCCACCTCATGAACGCCGAGCCAACCTCACCCGGCATCAACGTCGCGTTTACGCCGGCCGCAACGGAGCGGCAACTGCCAGCACTCGTCGACGCCGTCGATATCCTGGCTGTCGACTTTACGCTCAATGGCGCACAAGATCTGATCGTCTTGCGACCCGCGTCTGTCGAAGTTTATGGACAATCCAAACCGGGGAGTTCCTGGGACCTGCTGCTCACCCAGCCGATTCCTCCGGGCATGCGTGGCGTGCTCGCCGCCGATCTCGACCATGATCGCGACCACACAATCGCCCACGAAACGTTGCCCGATGGAACAACGGGTCCGCAAAAGCCGGACGTTTGCTTTGATGCCGATGTGGATCTGATCCTTTATGGCGCGGCGGGGCTGCTTGTGCTGCGCAACGAGCTCTCTCCAGAGAGCCAGAAACGATCGCTGGTGCCTGTCGAGCAATCCGCCGAACTCCAGGTTCCGGCCGCCCAGCGGGGCGTGCTGGTCGACTTCGACCATGACAGCAATCTTGATGTCGTGCTGGCGACCGAGCGTGGATTGGTTGCCCTGCTGGCCCTGGGCAATTTGACCTTCGTCGACGCCACGTCCTATTCGCATATGCCGCCGAACGATCATCCCTTCACGGATCTCGTACCGGTCGATTGGGATCGGGATGCCGATATCGATGTTTTGGCGACCGCACCCGGCGGTGGACTGGTTGGATACTTGGATAACAAACGCCACGGTAACTTCCGTTGGGTCAAATTTGGCGACGGGTTCGACAACCTCGCCGGGGCAACTTCGCTCGCGCTCCTGGATAGCGATCACAATGCTTCGTGGGATCTGCTGGGGACGGCGTCGGCCGGAATTGAATTGGTGGTGACGCGGCCAGTGCCAGCGGGGCCACCTCGCGGGACCAGGGGATCGCAAGTCGGCGCGGGCACATTTCACGGACAGCGTCTGTTCGACTTTGACAACGATGGATTTCTGGATTTATTGGCCTGGAGCAATCAGCAGCTCGTCGTGTACCGGGGAACTGCGAACGGTACATTCTCGATCGTCGATCATCTCCTGGGCGAGATGCCTGCCGTCATTCATCATTGCGACGTCGCGGATATCGATGCTGACGGTGATCAAGATGTCGTCGTGCTGACCGCTGCCGGCATCACGATCTACAACAACGACGGGGGGAATCAAAACCATTGGTTGGAGATCCGCACTCTCGGCCGGGTCGATAACAAGGGCAAGGCCAATCACAATGGGATCGGCGGCCTGGTCGAAATCAAGGCGGGCCCCCACTATCAGGCCCAAGTCGTCCAACGGCCCGTCACGCATTTCGGCCTGGGTACGTTGGAAAAGGCGGATGTGGTCCGCTACCTCTGGCCCAACGGTGTCCCGCAGGCCAAGCTGGAACCCGCGACGAACCAGGCCATCTGCGAGACGATGGTGCTGAAAGGGTCATGCCCGTACCTGTACACGTGGACGGGCGCTCAATTCGAATTCTTCACGGACCTGTTGTGGGCCGCGCCGATCGGTTTGCAATTTGCAGAAGGCGTGTTGGCACCCGCTCGAGAATGGGAGTATTTGCGCATTCCGGGGGATCGACTGCAACCGAACCGGGGCCAGTACACCTTGCAGGTCACCGAAGAGCTATGGGAAGCGGCGTACTTCGATTCAATCGAGCTAATTGCGGTCGATCACCCGGCGGATATCGAAGTCTTTACCAATGAGAAGGTGGGGCCTGCCGCCATCGCTGAGCATCAATTGCACACTGTCCGGCATCGCCGTTCGCCTGTGGCGGCACGCGACAAGCACGCACGCGACGTCCTGCCAAGTATCGTCCGCCGCGACGGCATCTACATGCGCGGCTTTGATAAGAATCATGTGCCAGGATTAGTCGATGAGCATTACCTGGAATTGGACTTGGGTGACCAGGCCGATGCCAAACAGATCAAATTATTTCTGACCGGTTGGATCTATCCGACGGACACCTCGCTGAATGTCGCACTCTCGCGGCACCCGGAACTCGCGGGTCCGCGACCACCGGCGATTTGGGTTCCCGATGCGGACGGAACATGGCAGGAAACCGTTCCGTACATGGGCTTCCCAGGGGGCAAGACGAAGACGATCGTCGTCGATCTTTCCGAAGCCTTCTTGACCGACGACTTTCGCCTCCGCATCGTCACCACGGGTGAATTCTACTGGGATGAGGCGTTCTTTACCGTTGATGAACAGCCGGGCACGGTGCGCCAGACGGTCCTTACGCTTACCTCCGCCGACCTGCATTATCGCGGATTTTCGCAACCTCTACCCCCCGAAGCAAACAGCCCCGAACGCTACGACTACCGAAGCGTGTCGACATCGCCGCGCTGGCCGCCGATGAACGGTCGATTTACACGATTCGGCGACGTCCGTGAACTGTTGACGGACAACGACGACCGCTTGGTCGTTATCGGGGCCGGAGACGAGATTTCGCTGTCCTTCGCCGCGCCCGACAACCAGCTTCCCGAAGGCTGGCAGCGTGACTTCATCATCCACAATGTGGGCTGGGATAAAGACGCGGATATGAATACGATTTACGGCCAATCGGCCGAACCGCTGCCGTTTGCAGGCATGCAGCGGTATCCCTTTCCGGTCGACCAGAAGTTACCAGATTCGCCTCGATATCAGGAGTATCTGCGGAACGATCAGACGCGCAGCCAGGATCACGCCCCGTTTTGGAACGCGATCCGTGATTTTCGCCCCGCGTCGCGATAACGGATGGCCGCGCCTCAAGTTAGCCTCCGCGGCGAGATCAGAGGTTTGACGTTTTTTGGCTGCCGACTTATAGTGCGGTTGGAGTTCCGGCGTTCGCCAACAATCACCAGTTGATCATGCACCACCCCATCGGCCATCTTCGACGATCGCACGGCACTGCCTCGCGGCTTGGCTGTTCGCGGCTTGCCTGGCAGGCATGCAGCCGATGGCGGGCGAGCCGGCGCGCTGCGCTGGCGGCACTGCTGGCCGTTTTGGCGGCCAGTGTGCTCGGTGGCTTCAGTTCGTCGGCACAGGCGGGCTGCGGCGACTATGTCGTCGTCGGCAATCCCCTTCCAACGACTCAGCACCGCGCTGCCGCCGAGTCTCTGGGCGCGATGCCACCAGAGCATTCGGCCCCGCGGCCATGCCAAGGCCCCGGTTGCGGACAGGGCGAGCTGCCAGTCCCCGTAACCGTCCCGACCGCCATCACGACCAGCCCTGAGTTTGTCGCGATTCCTCCAGGGATCGCTTCGACCGA
>JAUIHJ010000491.1 GCA_030432015.1 bacterium | reverse complement strand
GATCATTTTCCCGTTAGTCGCCGCCCTGGTGCTGAACATCCTGGTGACGCGAATGGCGCGACGTCAACGGATTGTGATTGGAACGTTTAAGGCGTTGGGCTACAGCAACCAGCAGATCTTCTTCCATTTTCTCAAGTACGGTCTGTGCGTCGGCATCGTCGGCGGACTGCTCGGCAGCCTCCTGGGATATCTGGCTTCGATCGGGATGACCCGCGTGTACCGCTGGTTCTTCGAATTTCCCGACCTGGAGAGTGGATTCTACTGGTATACGCATGCAGTGGGGCTCACGGTCAGTATGCTGTGCGCCGTCGCCGGCAGTTTCTATGGCGCACGCACCATGTTGAAGCTGAAACCCGCAGCGGCGATGCGGCCCGAGCCACCGAAGGCCGGCGGCACGATCTGGATCGAAGTACTCCTCGGCGGCCTCTGGCAACAACTGGATGCAGGCTGGCGCATGGCGTTGCGCAGCCTGTTTCGACACCGGCTGAGGACGCTGACCGGGATGTTCTCATCCATGATGGGGGCCGGACTGTTGGTCTCTGGCTTTATGATGACGGAGTCCCAAAACTTCCTGATTGACTTTCAGTTTCATAAACTGATGCGCAGCGACGTCGACGTGACATTTGAAAGTGAACGGGGCATCGATGCGTTAACGGACGTACGACAGATGCCGGGCGTCGACTACGCGGAACCGCAATTGAATGTCGCGTGCACGTTCGTCCACGGTCCGTATCGACGGAAGCTGGCCGTGACCGGGTTGCAACAGAACTCTCGGTTGACGGTCCCCTATGACGAAGACGGGCAACGGATCGCCTTGCCGACTTCAGGAATCGTCGTGACGCGCCGTCTCGCGGAGATCATGCACCTCGGGCCGGGAGATCGTTTGACACTAATTCCGGTCAAGGGCGAGCGTCGGCCGGTCGATGTGACGGTGGCCCGAGTCGCGGACAGCTACTTGGGTTTGGCTGCCTACGCGGACCTGCGTTTTTTGAGTGCGTTGGTCGGTGAATCCCTGGCGATCAATGGCGTCCAGATCCAGGCCAATCCGCACGCACGGGCGGCGCTCTTTCATCAGCTAAAGCACACCCCCGGCGTGGAAGGCGTGCAGTCACGCCGCGACGTCATTGAGAAACTGCAAGAGACGCTCATGCAGAATCAGTACGTGTTCATTGTGGTACTGGTGGGGTTTGCCGGCGTGATATTCTTCGCCAGCATCGTTAATGCGTCGATGATTAATCTGGCCGAACGGCAACGCGAAGTTGCAACGTTCTGTGCACTCGGCTACACCCGCTGGCAAGTCGGCGCGATCTTCCTGCGTGAAAGCCTCTTGACCAGCCTGTCCGGGGCCGTCCTGGGCTTGCCGGTTGGGTACGGCCTGACCTGCATAACGGCCTTGTCGTACAACAACGATGTGGTGCGACTGCCCGTGGTCGTCGCACCGTGGGTCTTTGCGACCACGCTGATTTCCGCCATCGTATTCGCCCTGGCGGCCCATTCGGTGGTACAGTTAACGATTATCCGCATGGATTTATTACAAGCGATTCAAGTGAAAGAGTAAGTGGCTGCCACGACGGGAACCCAGCTACATGACCGTCGTTCGTGATGAGAATCACCCGCTAACATGATGGGCAACGCGTCAATGATCCGTTGGATGTTCATCCTCTCGACCGTCGTTGCGGCAACGCTGGCCGTTGCGGCGACATGGTGGTCGGTAACCCGTGGCGCGCCGGTGCAAGCAACGCGTGTCGAGCGCGGATCGATTCGACAATTCGTCGACGAACGGGGCAAGACGCGTTTGCCCGAGCCCGTGTTGATCACGATGCCGTTCTCCGGCCGCATCGAAGAAATCCAACTAGGTGAGGGGCAGGCCGTCCGGCAGGGGGACGTCGTCGCCCAGGTCTCTCCCGAGGATCTTGCCGAAGAAGTTGCCGAAGCGGTCGCTGTTGTCGAGCGACTGGAAGCATCGCTGGTGGAGACGGCCGATGTATCGGTAGAGAAAACAGCCAAGAACCAGGCCGATCTTTATGTCGAATCGATGCAGTCAACCGTGGCGGCGGCCGAAGCCAAGTTGCGGGCTGCGAAGAGTCAGTTGGACTATGCCGAGACGTATCTCGGACGCGTCCAGCGACTCATACCCGCCGGCGCGGAAACGGAAGACGATCTCGAACGAGCAAAACTCGCCCAGATCGAGAGCGAAGTTGCCTACCGCCAGGACGTACTGAACCTGGAGTCGCAAAAAGCGCTGCAAGCGGCGACCGTGCTGATGCCACAAATGCTCATCGAATATATGGTCCGCAAAGGGCTGTCCGCAGATGTGTTGAACAAGCAGAAGAGCGAAGCCCAGGCCCGCCTCCGCGCTGCCCGCTTGCGGCAACAGCGCGGTACGATGGTCAGCCCCTGCGACGGCGTGGTGCTGGAGCGGTCAGTTCGCGATGCCCAGTATCTATCGGGAGGGACCGTCTTGCTGCGACTCGGCCAACTCGAGGCCCTGGAGGTCGAAACGGACGTCCTCAGCAGCGATGCGGGACGGATCCGGGCTGGCTGCGCCGCGGAGATCTACGGCCCCGCGATCGGCGACGCGCCGGTGGCGGGCGTGGTCCACCAGGTCTACCCGGCGGGATTCACCAAAATCAGCTCATTGGGGGTCGAACAACAACGCGTGACGGTCATCGTTCGTTTTGCGCCGGGGGTGTTGCCACCGCTGCTTCACGAGCGGAACCTGGGCGTCGACTACCGGGTACGGGTCCGCATGATCACGGACCAGCAACAGGACGCGATGGTTGTCTCGCGTTCCGCCTTGTTTCGCAATGCGGACGGCGCCTGGACGGTCTTCGTGATTCGCGCTGGTCGAGCGCGGCTTCAGGAGGTTGAAGTGGGGCTGATGAACGACGAACAGGTCGAGATCATCGCCGGGCTACAGCCATCGGAGACCGTCATCGTGGCGCCTGAAAACGGCCTGACGGACGGCACACGTGTCCAGGTGGCGCGGCGTGATAATGGTCGATGACTGCCGGTTGGCGCGACATCGACAGGAGAATCACGGGACTTGTAGCCATTTAGCATGGCGGACCCTCCGCAAAGTCGTACCAAGCCGCAGTTCCCAACAAAACACAGAGGTTTCGCCCGGTTAGGTCGATGTCACTCTTACGATCCGTTGCGCAAAACGAGGGAGGAGCTCACCCCCTCGCCGCGTTTCGCTTTTTTTGATGATGGAAAATCAGGAACCCGCAGGATGCCAATTCTCAAAGTGATTCCCGTCCAATCGCGTCGCGAAAAGAAGCAATTCCTGGAACTCCCCTGGAAGCTTTACCAAGGCGATGAATTCTGGGTGCCACCGTTGCGCGGTAATCAAAAAGAGATGGTCAACTACACCCGGCATGCTTTTTACGAGAAGAACGAAATCCAGACGTTCCTGGCGCTGAAAGACGGTCAACCGTGCGGGCGCATCGCAGCGATCATCAATAACGCACACATCGAACGCTATCAGGACCGCCGCGGCTACTTTGGCTTCTTTGAGTGCGTCGAAGACCAAGAGGTTGCCGCTGCGCTTTTTGAGGCTGTTCAGGCGTGGTTCGCCGAACGTGAGATTGTCGATTTTCGCGGACCGATGAACCCGTCGATGAATTACGAATGCGGCCTGCTAGTGGAGGGGTTCGATTCCACGCCCTTCTTCATGATGACCTACAACAAGCCCTACTACGGACAGTTGATTGAAGCTTGTGGGCTGCGCCGCGTCCAGGACATGTATGCGTTTTGGGGCCATGCAGAGATGTTGAAGTCGCTGGATAAGAAACTGGGTTTCGTGGTGGAAGAAGCGATCCGTCGCTTTGGCATCACGATTCGCAAACTCAACACGCGGCGATTCAAGGAAGAAGTTCGCATGTTCTTGAATATCTATAACGACTCGCTGCAGGGGACGTGGGGTTTCACGCCGTTGTCGGAAGGGGAAATCGAACACATGGCGACCTCGATGAAGCACCTCATCGCGCCGGAGATGACGTGCGTCGCCGAAGTCGATGGCAAGCCGATCGGTGCCACCTTCGCCCTGCTGGACTACAATCCGAGAATCAAGAAGATCGACGGAAAGCTGTTCCCGACAGGATTCGCCCGCCTGCTCTGGAATCGTCGGGCCATCAAGCGAATGCGGATCCTGAGCACCAACGTCGTACCGGAATACCAACGTTGGGGCGTCGGCCTGGTCGTGCTGGACGGCTTAGTGCCCAACGTCATGGAATGGGGACTGGAGGAGGGCGAGTTCTCCTGGGTGCTGGAGTCGAATCATCTTTCGTATTCCACCCTGAAACGTGGCGGCGCCAAGATCACCAAGACGTATCGTTTCTACGATTACGGTCCCAACGAGGATCTCACCTTGAAGAACTTCCGCAGCGTGGCGAAGTGACCGCCGCACGGGCGAAACTCAGGCCGAGGGCCGCTGCAGGGCCTTCACCTCCCAGCCCGCACGGTAGTTCTTGGCCACATACCGATTGGCCGCCTGAACGTTCGTAACCGCCATCGCTTGACTGTCCCAGTCGAGCTTCTGCTCTGGGAAGCGGATGGCAATGGTGCCGAGCAGGACCGTCTCGGTGAGCGGCCCCGCATAGTCAAAGTGCGACGTTGTCTGTCCTTCGCCCAGGCACGCTTTCGTCCATTGTTGATAGTGATCATCACCCTCAACTGCGACGATCTCCGTGCTCGCAAACTTCTCCGCTGGCAGCAGTCGCGGCACGCCACCATGCGCACACAGCAGGACGCCTTGGTCCCCGATGAACAGCGAACCGTTGTCTGGCAGCGTCTCGCCAGCGGGCAGCTGCGCGAGGCTGGGATCCGGTTGCTTTTGACCGTCGTACCAGGTCATCTGAAAGGTGCTGCCGGACGTGTACTTCGTACCGGGAAATTCGTAATGAATGATGCCCCACTTGGGATATGTTTCGGCGTTGGGCGCTGGGCCGGCGGACCAGACCCGCGTGGGGCTTCCAAGCTCGCAGCTCCAAACCACCGGGTCGATGATGTGGCACCCCATATCGCCGAGCGCGCCGACCCCAAAGTCAAGCCAGCCGCGCCAATTGAACGTATGGTACGCGCCCCGCCCACGCTTGCTCCCTGCGCGCACTCCAACGTATGGCCGGGCAGGGGCAACGCCCAGCCAGTGGTCCCAATTCAACGTTTCCGGCACGGGATCCGAACCGCTCGGACGTTCGATCCCTTGTGGCCAAATCGGGCGATTCGACCATGCGTGGGCGGCACTGACTTTGCCGATCACACCCGCACGAATCAGCTCGACCAGCGTGCGGTAACCGCGACTGCTGTGCCCCTGGTTGCCCATCTGCGAGACAACGTTGTGACGCTCCGCCAGCAACCGCATTTGACGCGCTTCGTAAACAGTATGAGCCAGCGGCTTCTGCACGTAGACGTGCTTGCCCAACTGCATCGCCGAGACCGCGATCGGCGCGTGCATGTGGTCGGGTGTCGAAACCGTCACGGCGTCGATATCCTTCTGCTCGAGCAGCCGCCGCCAATCGCCGTACGTCTTGGCATGGGGATATTGCTTGGCCGATTTCGCCAGGGCCTTGGCATCGACGTCACAGATGGCGACGACGTTCTGCCCAACTGACGTGCTCGCGAGATCGCCTCGTCCTTTGCCGCCAACCCCAACGCCGGCGATATTCAACCGATCGTTGGCCCCGAAGGCCCGGGACGAAATTACCAGCGGAGCAACGATGGCGGCAGCCGATCCAGCAACAAACTGCCGGCGATTAACATGAGTGAGCGGTCGGGAACGGTTCATGGCGAGGTCCTCGCGGCGACAAGAAAAGCAGAGACCGGGCCGTCACTCGACGACCCGGTCTCTCATTGTGCCGCAATTACGCCAACCAAAGCAACCATCCGGCCCGTGCCGTCAGGCGACCTTGAGCGCTCGAGCCTGATTGGCCCATTCAATCCAATGGAAGACTTCCTCGAAATCGGGCGCCTTGCTGCTACGAATGATGCGTTTGCCGGCTGTGGTTTCGACGAACGGCTCGACCAGGTCCCATAGTTCCTGTGGATCCATGGCCGCGAGCGATTCGACTTGGGTCACGCCGACCGCCACCAAGGACAGCGCGGTGATCCGCCTCGCCGGGACCACCGGCGCCGAGAGCAAGTACACGATCGACGGGGCCAACGTCAGCGACCCCTCGTCGGGCGGGGCCCCTCCGCCGATGGTCCAGGAATTCATCGACGACGAGGCCGAGCCGACCGAGTCGCTCTTCAACCAACGCCGGAAGATCAGCGTCGTCGGCGGCAGCAGCGGCTCCGTCCTCTCCCTCCGCTCCCGCGACGAACGTCGGCAGAGCCGCAAGCGCCGCCGCGGGAGGTACGGACGCAAGGCCGCCCCCGAAGCGCCCCCCGCGGAGACGGCGATGAGGAGCTTCGACGATCAGGACGGCGTCCCCGACGAGCCCGACGCCCAAGGCGATGGCGATGGCGGTGGCGGCAACGGCCT
>JAUIHJ010000490.1 GCA_030432015.1 bacterium | reverse complement strand
TGGCTCTGCCCGCCGATGGAAGCGGGGATGCCGCTGCCGCTCCGATCCGTTATGCCGCGGCGACACTGACATTCTGTCCCCTGATGGCATTGCTGGGAGCCAAACGGCCTCAAGATCGCGCATGGCACTTCATTGTCTTTTCTCTGTGGGTGGTGTTGACGTTACCAGCACTGCATGTCGGGCTGCTGCGTCCCGGCCAGGCACTCAGCATGCCGCCGGCCCTGGCATGGTTTATGCTTGGTCTGGTCTTGATCGGGCTCCTCAATCGCATCCTGACGCCCGCTTGGCTCGGAGGGCTGCTGTTTGCCAGCGGTCAGGTATTTATTCTGAACCGCCAACTCCCGCTCGTGGGCGGCTTAACCGAGTCTGCGGGGAGGTGGGAAACGCTGATCGGTCTGGGGCTGATTTCCGGGGCCGCGATGCAGGCGTGGTGGGTGGTGCGCCGCGGACGACCCCGGGCAGAACCGCTCGACAGGCTTTGGCTGGACTTCCGCGATCTCTTCGGGGTCATGTGGGCGCTCCGCCTGGCGGAACGCGTCAACGCGGCGGCTACCCTGACGAATTCCGACCTGGTCTTACGTTGGTCTGGTTTTCAAACGACCACTGGCGGTAGAATTACCGAGCAGCTCTCCCCGGATGCGGCGCGAGTATTGCGGCAAGGTCTCGAGAATCTACTGCGGCGATTTGTGTCTCGCGAGTGGATTGCCGCACGGTTACGTGATTTAGAAGCACCTGACAGGAGCGGAACATGCGACACGCAAACGCCATGATGTTCTCCCAGTGGCCGATCACCAGCGCCTCGTTGCTGCTCGTTGTGCCGCTCGTGCTTGGCTGTAGTTCCCAGGCCGTGAAGGTTCCTGAGAGTTCCGAAGCGACGCAATCGTCGGCGGCGGAGTCGTCGGAATTTACGGATCAAAGCCAAACTGCAATCAGGCCGCAATCCGGTTCGGACCTCGTAGGTGGGACGGATTCGGCTGATCAGGAGGCGACGTCCGGCGCACCGCTCTCCGATGCCGATCTCATTCGAGAAACCTTCGGTGCAAAATCTGGCCGCGACGTGGCCCCCGTCGAAGTCGCCGCAGAGGTTGAGCCGGCAAGTGACGACCAGCCGGCAAGTGACGTCAGGCGTCCGCGGTCGTTGTTTCGGTCGCTCGGACGAGCTTTACAAAAGGGTGTGACCGACGCGACTGCCGGCTCTCCTGCCGATTCCGACGACCCTTCCAGCGCCACAGCGGAGCCGGAAAATCCCGAGTAGCACGCTTTGATGTCGTGCGTCTTTAGATTACTCTGACGTGTTCCCGGCCGCTGGCCCAAAGATGCGACCAGAGGGGCAGGGGAGGGCGCGCGGGAGCGAGTACCGCCCGCCGGGAATACGCACCTGATGCAGGAGCCGCGTGGTCCCGGTAAAACCTCCTCGGCAACCAGGCGTGTCGCGACTCGGCCGGCTGCGAATCGTTAACGCGGGTCCTGAGCCGACCAGTTCGGATGCATCCAAGTGGTCGCCCCGGACCTGAATCGACTCGTGAGGGTGGCTGGAATTAATTGGCCCACCTTCGAATGCAATCCGTCCGTGCGGCCGCTCAAGCCAACCCTCCGCAACCAACCCTCCGCAACCAACCAGACACATCACGAAATCCACGAGCCGCTCAGCAGGTCGTAACAAGGAAAGCAGCCAGCATGAAAACCTCCTTCTTCCGTCATTTTGTCATCCCGTCGTGCTCGGTCGGCCTTTTGGCGGTCTTCGCCGGTTGCCCGCCAACTGCGGCGCCATCCAACAAGGCGGCGCTTGACGAGCTGAACGCGAAGGTCGCCAAACTGAAGCAAGTTGCCGAATCGGCGGAGGCTGCCAGGGAAGCTGCCGAATTGGAATTGCTCGAAGTGCGCCAGCTCGTTGATTCCATTGAGAACGCTTCGGCTAATGCAATCGAAGCCCTCGCCGCCGACGACGCCGCCAAGGCGAGTCTGCTAAGGCGTAACGAAGCGGGACACGTCGTCGCCGTTGATCTGACGGCCAAGGGCAAACGTGGGGATGTGGCAAAACTGTCGGGGCTGGTGTACTTGGAAGAAGTTCGACTGCCGCTCCCGGACGTTGACGACGATTCCTTGCAGAGTCTCTTGGATCTCAAGCGACTGAGAACCATCGACTTGTCGGAAAGTGCCGTCTCAGACGAAGGGGTCGGTTTACTCGCGCAACTGCCGGCCGTCGAGGACATCAGTTTGCAGCGTACCAGCATCACCGACGAAGCGTATAAGCATCTCAGCCAGTACCCGAAATTAAAGCGGATCCGCGCGGCACGCACCTTTACCCAGGACAGCGGGCTGGAATATCTCAAGGGCAAGCAAAGCTTGGAATTGTTGGATTTTCGTGACTGCAATTTGCTGACCGATGGCGGTCTTGTTCACCTCAAAGACCTGCAGAATCTCAAGGACCTGAAGGTCTGGGGTTCGCAAATCACCGATCATGGACTCGATCACCTGCAAGGCATGAAGAAGCTCAAGGTACTCTCCCTCCAGGATACCGGTGTCACCGATCCGGGGATGGACAAGATCGCCAACCTCTCGAATTTGGAGACCCTGGTGCTGATGCGGTGTTTTGTCACTAGCGACGGAACGCCGGCGCTCTCGAAACTGACGAAAATGCGACGGCTCGACTTGCGCGGCACGCTGGTCAATGACGACGGCATGTCCGACCTGGCCAAGCTCACCGAACTGCGTGAATTGGATCTCAGCGAATCGATTGTTGGTAACGTGGGGCTTGAGGCGCTGGCGACCTTATCGAAGCTCGAAAAGCTCAACCTGTGGGGCACGAGGGTGGGGGATGCCGGAATGTCGCATGTGGCCAGCATCAAGACGCTCAAGTCATTGAACCTGGATAGCGTGGGACTGCCATCGGAAAATGTGGTGTTGACCGACGAAGGAATCAAGCAGCTTGCCAGTCTCGAAAACCTCGAATCGTTGCACCTGGGGAGTGCTCAACTTTCCAAGGCCGGCATGGAGTCGCTGGCCGGATTGAAGAAGCTCAAACAGCTTGACATTCCCTTCTGTGCCGACGTCACCGACGAAGACGTCGAAAACCTGAAATCCGCCATTCCAGGTCTGAAGGTCGTCCGGTAGCAAATGCGAGGTTGGGGCTGCATGAATCACCACCCCGCGGGGAGGCAATAGGTGACCGCGGAGGTGCCGCGGCAATTGATACGCTCGACAACCTCCAAGTGAGCTGGTGATGGAGGTCACGTCAAATCAACTACTCGCTCCAACCTTTGGTATCCCCTTCGCGAGCGATGGTGGTGATGTAGATAAATTGCGTCCGATGTTTTGCGCCGATCTTCGTGGCCGCGGAATTGCCCGCATGCACGAGGCTCCGAGGATTCTTGGCCTCAAGCTCGTCCAGCGACTCGCCAGATTCAGCCAGCAAGGCGTCAATCTGACGCTTTCGCTCCTGACGATATTCTCGATAGACTTCCTTTCGCTTGTCTTCCGACCACCCGCTGATGTCCCCAAACGCGCTGCCTGGATCGCTGGCCTCGGGCGTTGTCGATCGACTTACTGATTCCCTGGCTGCGTAAAGGGCCGCGACGGCCAAGATGACCGCTAACAGCAAGCCTACAATTCCTCCGCCGCCGAGCACAAAGAGCCCGATCTTCGACTTTTTGTTTGGCTTCCCCTGATTCCGTTTTCGTGGCGCGGCGGTTGGACGTGACACGTGTCCCGCAGATGTCGAAGCAGGAAAGTGGGTTTCCAGATTCGTCAGAGGTTGTGCCGCTTGGGGGGCGGGCTGCGGTGCAGCGACCACAAACGCCTGGCCGCACGTCGAACACTGAACCTGCTGTCCGATCAACTCCGGCAGGGCGGCAAAGCGCTGGCCGCACGGGCATTGCACATGTACTGACATACCGAAAGCTCCCACACGAACCCGCGACCTTTGAATCGTGCCAAGTCATCGCGGAAAATAGGTATTCGATTCTCGCAGGTCACTCGACCGGCAAGCCGTGCAATTGGAATCTAACCGCACCGTGCGCCTCAAACAAGCGCCTCCCGACAGGGACGACGGGGCACCAATCGGATGCAAGGAGAGACCGACCCGATGCACGGTCTGTCATGCCCCCAGTTTCGCTATTATCATCAGGAGTACATTCGCGAGCCCTGGGCCCGGAAGCGGTTGGCCCAGAAGCGGTTGGCCCAGAACAGGGACCAGAAAATAACTTAGGAAACGAGATCGATATGCTTCAATGCCTCCTGCCACGCCCACTCCTTCTCGATAGAAGCTGTCCTGCTCGGCGGATCGGAATTCATCGATTCTGCGGAGCCAGCCGGATTGTCATAGTCGCTTGGTGTCTATTGGGTCTGGCGAATGCTTTCGCTGATGACGCCGCGAAGACCCAGTTTCCGTCCCCCTACGACACGCAGGCCGAAGAGGTACCGCTGCTGACTCCTGAACAGGCCAGGCAGAGCATCAAGGTGCCCGCCGGCTTCGAGGTGTCTTTGTTCGCGGCCGAACCTGACGTTCAGCAGCCGATTGCGATGGCAACCGACGAGCGAGGCCGGCTATGGGTCGCCGAGAATTACACGTATGCCGAAAGCGCGGTGGACTACGATCTCAAGCTTCGTGACCGCATCGTCATTCTGGACGACACCGACCACGACGGAACGTTCGACCAACGCACCGTGTTTTGGGATCAAGGCGTGCGGCTGACAAGTATCGAGGTGGGGTTCGGCGGCGTCTGGGCCTTATGTGCTCCCCACCTGTTGTTCATCCCCGATGCGAATCGTGACGACGTGCCCGACGGCCCTCCAGTGGTCGTGCTGGACGGATGGAATGGCGACGAGATTCGCCACAATATTGTGAACGGGCTCCACTGGGGACCCGATGGTTGGCTGTACGGTCGCCACGGCATTACGGCGACATCGCTGGTCGGCATTCCCGGAACCCAGGCCGAACAGCGTGCACGCATGGACTGTGGCGTCTGGCGTTACCATCCGACGCACAAGAAGTTTGAAGTTGTCTGTCGGGGAACGACCAATCCCTGGGGAATGGACTGGGATGATCACGGTCAATTGTTTTTCATCAACACGGTCATCGGGCATCTGTGGCACGTGGTGCCGGGCGCCTACTTGCAGCGGATGTTCGGCGAGCACGTTGACGCGGACCTATTCGAATTGATCGGACAGACGGCGGACCATTTTCATTGGGATACGACGGAAGCCTGGAGCGATATTCGCAAGCTGGGCGTTACCAAAACGACCGATCAGGCGGGTGGTGGGCACGCCCATTGCGGCATGATGATCTATCTGGGAAACCAATGGCCCGCCAAATATCGAGGTCAGTTGGTGACCGCCAATCTGCATGGCCGGCGTCTGAACGTCGACCGCCTCGAGCGGGACGGCGCAACGTACACCGGGCGCCACGAACCCGACCTGCTCACGTCGAGCGACCCGTGGTTTCGCTGCATCGAGCTTTGCTATGGCCCCGACGGCGGGGTTTACCTGGCGGACTGGTCGGACATCGGCGAATGCCACGAGAACGACGGCGTGCACCGCGGATCGGGCCGCATTTACAAGTTGTCCTACGGCGATCAGGGCAGGGGAGGGGACCCGCTCGTTGGGAAGGACCTCTCCAAACTAAGTGACCGGGAGTTGGTCGATTTACAACGCCATCCGAACGACTGGTTCGTCCGTCAGTCGCGCCGCCTGCTGCAAGAACGCTCGTTGGCTGCGGCGGACTTTTCACCGACGCACCAGGCACTGGAACAACTATTCGAGCGTACCGCCGGCGACGTCCCGCGCCAGTTGCGTGCGTTGTGGAGTCTGCATGTTACGGGCGGCCTGAACGAGGCGCGGTTGCTGACGTTGTTGAACCACCCGAGCGAACATGTCCGCACCTGGGCGATTCAGTTGTTGGTGGATGACGGCACCGTTTCACCTGCGGCTCAACAGGCATTTGAACGGCTGGCTCAGGAAGAGTCATCCGGATTGGTCCTCACGTTTCTGGCCTCGTCGCTGCAAAGGATGGCGCACGATCAGCGGTGGACATTGGCATCACGCTTGTCGACGCGCGCCGAGTTTTCTCAGGACCGTGTCTTCCCGTTGATGATTTGGTACGGGATCGAGCCGGCCGTGGTGGAACAACCGGCGGAAGCCGTCAACTTGATTGCGGTCGCGCAAGTGCCCAAAGTGCGCGAATTTGTCGCTCGACGAATCACCTCCGAAATCGATCGACAACCTCAGGCCGTGGATGCCTTGGTCGAATTATTGCAGCGGCCCGATGCGCACGAGTCGCGGCAGGACATCCTCAACGGCATGACCGTGGCGCTGCGAGGTTGGCGGCAAGCGACCCCACCCGATTCCTGGCAGGCCGTCGCCCAGAAGTTGGCGATGGATCCGAGTGAGCAGGTGCGGCGGACGGTTCGCGAACTGGCGCTCGTCTTTGGTGATGGACGTGCGATGGAGCAGTTGCGTGAAATCGCTGCCTCGGGCGCCGCCGACCTGG